>NZ_JBFNEH010000055.1:0-19265 GCF_040797425.1 Symbiobacterium sp.
TGATCTCCTCCATCCATCCCACCGTGAACTTCTGCGGCGCAGGCGCCTTCTCCCGGTCGCCGCAGCAGGCCTTCTCGTCAGCCACTGCCCTCGCCCCCCTCGCGAATGTCGTTCGCCACCTGGGCTTTGCCACCTGCAGGCACCGGCAAAAAGCTAAGTCGGTATATTGATGTCAAAGGTATTTGACGTGATCATACTATTCATAGCATAACCACAGTGGTGGGAAGGTCGCCACAGGATGCGAAGACTCCTCAGTCCTTTGAGGTCGGTGCTCGCCATGCTCGTGACGCTGGCCGCGTTCGCCCCCACTGCTGGCTCGCAGTGGCCGCCCTCGGACTGGAACCGGGCGGTGCATACCAGCCTCCCGTAGGGCAGTACCGCGATCACTGGGTCTTCGGGTGGATGGCTACGGCCGACCGCTACAGCCTGAACAGCCTGATGGGTTCGGAGGTGCCGTACCCGATCTACACCCGCGACCCCCCAGTCCGCTCAGGCGGCCGGGGGGTCGTTCATGCCCGGGCAACCCGCCCTAATCCGCCGGGCTCGCCCGCGGCCGCTCCGCCGCAAACCGCAGGTTCGGGATCAGCAGCGCGGCGGCCAGGCTCAGCAGGGCCGCCAGCAGCATCACCAGATGGACGTTGCGCAGCGCCCCGGCCAGCGCCTCCTGCATGGCCCCGAGCACCTCCGGCGCCAGGGCAGCGCGCTGGGCCGGGTCCAGGAGCCGGTTGGCCCAGTCGCCCGCCTCGGCGGCGCTGCGGGCAGCCACGCCGGGAACCCGCTGGAGCCGGCCCAGCAAGTCCAGGTTCATGACGCCGCCCATCGCCGAGACCCAGATCATGCCGCCCAGGGTGCGGATGAACTGGAAGGAGGCCGTGGCCACCCCGCGCTGCGCCCACCCCACCGAGGACTGGATGCCCAGGATGAAGGCGAGGGTGGAGAAGCCCATGCCGGCGCCGATCACGAACGTCACGAGTGCGAGCAGCACTTCCGGAATCTCCGCCATCGCCCTCGCCAGCACCACCAGCCCGGCCGAACCCGCCACGTTCAGCCCGAGTCCCAGCAGGACCGACGGCCGCACCCCCAGGCGGACGACGAGCCGGCTGCCCAGCACCGCCGCCAGCGGCCAGCCGACCGAGAGCCAGAGCAGCGAGGCCCCCGACCGGGTGGCCGAGTAGCCCTGCACCCCCTGCGCCCAGATGGGCAGGTAGACGGAGGTGCCGTACATCACCCCGCCCACCATCAGCGAGGAGAGGTTCCCCCAGCCGATCACGGGCGTCCGGAAGAGCTTGAGGGGCAGGATCGGGTCTTCGGCCCGGCCCTGCGTCCAGAGGAAGAGCGAGAGCAGGATGGCGGCCCCGGCCGCCATGCCGATGATCTGCGGCGAGCCCCAGGGGAGCTGCGTCCCGCCGGTGAGGAGCACCAGTAGCAGGAGGGCCATGCCGCCGGTGAGGGTGACCGCGCCGAGGTAGTCCACCCGCGCCCGCCGTTGCTCGACCCGCTCCTCCAGGAAGCGCCACACCATGGCCAGGGCGAGGACGCCGAGCGGCAGGTTGATGTAAAACAGGTAGCGCCAGGACAGGAAGTCGACCATCAGGCCGCCGACCAGGGGCCCGGCCAGGGCGGAGAAGCCCCAGACGGCCGAGAACCAGCCCTGCACCCTCGCCCGCTCCACCGGGCTGAAGATGTCGCCCAGGATGGTCTGCACCGTGGGCTGCATCGCCCCGGCGCCCAGGCCCTGCAGGGCCCGGAACAGGACGAGGGCCTCCATCGACTGCGCCGCGCCGCAGAGGGCAGAGCCGGCCACGAAGATGACCGTGCCAATCGTGAAGGTCTTTTTCCGGCCGATGATATCTGCCAGCTTGCCGTAGACGGGCATGGTCGCGGTGGCGGTGAGCATGTAGGCCGAGACGAGCCAGGTGAGCAGGGCGAAGCCGCCCAGCGAGCCGATGATGCGGGGCATCGCCGTGTCGACGATGGTCACGTCCACGGCGGTGAGGAAACTGGCCAGCATCAGGGCGAACACGGTGTACATCCGGCGGTCACGCACGCGGGCTCCCCTCCCCTGCCCTTTGGGACGTGCGGCGGGGCCGGGCCGCTACGCCTCGCCGCGAACCCGCTGCGTCGAGCAGCGGGAAAATGCGCTGAAATCCCACATGTGTGGCAACCGCGCCCGGCCGGGCTGCGTCGAATACCCAGACGAACCTGTGGAGGTGGTCATTTGAAGCAAGCGCTGACGCTCGCCCTTGCGCTCGTCCTGACCCTTGCCGCGGGATGCAGCCCCGCTTCCGCCCCGCCCGCAGCGCCGGAGGCTCCCGCCGCGGAAGCGCCGCCGGTGACGGAACCTGCTGCGGAAGAGCCGCCGGCAACCGCCTCGGAGCCTGCCGCAGAAGGGTCGCCGTCCCCGGCGGACGCCGGCGAGATCCTGTGCCCCGCGTCGGCGGACGTGGGTGTGTGGGTGGTCGGGACGTACAAATTTGATGCCGTGACGGACGGCCTCTGCACGGCGGTGGCCCCGGCCGAGGCGTTCGACCTGGTTCTCGCTTTCCCGAGCGGCGTCTCCGAGGATGCGATGCGTTCTGCGGTCGCGGTTGCCAGTGGTGAGGTGGTTCGGTACCGGTTCAGCGCCGGGGGGATGATCGTGCGCCTCGCAGCCGCGCAACCCGGCACCGTGACGACCGTCCGCGTGCGCGGGCCCGTGGGCGTGGGCGGAAGCACGGTCAACCTGGGCTTCGGCCTCCGGCGTGAGCCGGCACCCACCGTGGCCATCGAGGTGCAGGTGGGCGACGGTCCGTGGAAGCCCCATGAACCGGGCGAGTTTCTGCCGCCGGGGCCCGCCCGCGTGCGCCTGGCGTTCGGCCGCCCCGTGGGCGCGCCTCAGGTGGAGGGCACGATTGAATCGCAGCTGATGGTTCCCGCAGGCTCAGAGCCCCAGATGACCTGGACCGACTCGCGCACCCTGCTGCTCTCGTTCGCCAAGCTGCCCCCGGTGCTGTTCGTGGACTTCAGCGCCGTCGAGGACGACCGCGGGCTGCAGTTCCGGGATCAGGTGCTGTACCTCCGCAGCGACACGCCGCCGCGGCTCGCCGCCCTGGACCCCGCCTCCGGGCGGGAAGAGGACCTGGGCCCGGCACCCCTCGACATCCTGTGGAGCACCGCCTCGCCGGACGGCCGGTGGGTCCTTCTGGAAGCCACCCGCCCCACGAGCAGGGATGACGTCGACGTCTGGTTGATTGACACCGCCACCGTCCGGGCCCGCAAGACGGACCTCGACGAATCGCCGTACGGTCCTGGCTATATTTGGTTCGCGGACCGGCTCGTCGTGGCCGGCTGGGACGAACTGCAGGAGTGGGACCTGACCCGGCACGAGCGACGGCTCCTCTCCGAGGCGTCGTACGCCGGTCCCCTCTCCCCCGACGGGCGCTACCTGGCCGGGCGGGTGCTGCATCTCAACCGGACAGACCCCAACACCTGGCTGGCCCCTCTCACCGTTGCGGTCTACGACCTGGCCACCAACACCGAGCGCCTCTTCCCGGAGGTCGGTAACTTCCGCAACCCCCACAGGGGCGGGGATATCCCGATCCACGTGCCCATGCGCTGGGACGACGACGGCCGGAGCCTGTACGTGCTCCAGTACTCCGAGGACTCCACCCCCGACAACCCCCGGACTTACTGGGCCGTGCTGGACCTGGACACGGGGGTTCTCACGCCGGCTGACAACGTCCCCGACGAGCCCCTGCGCGAGCCGCAGCCGGTGACCAGCCCCTCAGGCTGGGCGTTCCGTCCGGCGCAATGGGGAGGCCGGGGCGAGGTCAACCTGGTCTCGCCGCAGGGGCTGGAGGTGGCTTACGGCGAGGGCCGGCCGCTGGCCTGGTTGCCCGACGACCGCCTGCTGCTGGTCCGTTGGGCCGATGGGTATCCGCGAATCCCCGGATGGTGAGGGACGGCCCCTCACCACTTCCGGGCCGCACCCCTCCTTCCCGCTCTACATAAACTGGCGGTAACCGTACTTACGAAGGAGGATACCGCATGCAATTGCCACCCTGGTGGATGCCAGGCTGGCCCGGCCCGGGCGTGCCCCCCATGCAGCAGTGGCCGCAGCAAGCGCCGCCCTGGGGCCGCCCGGACCGGGATGACGACGACGTGGACGACGAGCGGGACGTGGAGTGGAACCTCAGGCAGGAAGGCGGGCCGCTCAGCCGTACGGGCTGGTCCAACTGGCGCCGCATCGGCGCGGGCGAGACCCTCGACTCCCCGGCGCCCGTCACCTACCAGAACGACCTGCACCTCTTCGTGCAGGGCACCGACAGCCGGATTTACTGGAACCGTATGAGCCGGCGCACCGGCTGGGGCGAGTGGCGGGAGGTGCCCGGCGAAGGGCGCACCCCGAGCGCGCCGGCGGGTGCAACCTACCGGGGCGCCCTCCACCTCTTCGTGCGGGGCACCGACAACCGCATCTACTGGAACCGGCTCACGGGCAACCGCTGGAGCGGCTGGACGGAGGTCCCCGGCGGCGGGCAGACCCCCAGCGGGCCCGCCGTCACCGTGCACCAGGGCGCGCTCTACCTGGCGGTTCGGGGCACCGACAACGCCGTCTGGGTACAGCGCTACGACGGCCAGTGGCGGGGCTGGCAGCGGGTGCCCACCGGCGCCACCCCCGACAGCCCGGCGATCGTTTCGTACATGGGGACCCTGTGGCTCTTCGTGCGCGGCACCGACAACCGCCCCTACGGCGCTGCCATGCAGGGGAACCAGTGGACCGGGTGGACCGAGGTCCTCGGCGGCGGGCTCACCCCCAGCGGGCCCGGCGCCGTGGTCTACCGGGGCAACCTCTACCTGCTGGTGCGCGGAACCGACGACGGGATCTACCTGAACGTGCGCGACCGGCGGGGCCAGTGGACGGGCTGGAACCAGGTGCCTGGCGGCGGGCGCACGCCGAGCGGCCCGGAAGGGGTCCGTTTCGCCGACCGGCTCTACCTGTTCGTGCGCGGCACGGACAACGGCATCTACACAACGGTGCGGACGCGGCGCTAGCGCCGGCCGCGCAGAAGCGCCGCCCCTGGGAGTTCCCGGGGCGACGCTTCCTGTGTGGCGTGCGAGAATCCACCCTGCAGAACTCGCACCGAAACAGTCGGGCGGCGGCCCGGCGCCTCTGCTATCCTGGGACCCGAAGGAGGTCATGCCGTGAACCCACTCCACGACCTGAACGCCGCCCTGGCCTACATCGAGGCGCACCTCCTCGACCGGGAGGTGGACGTCCGGGCGGCGGCCCGCATTGCGGGCTGTTCTGAGTACCATTTCCGCCGGATGTTCGCCGCCCTGGCGGGCATACCGCTCTCCGCCTACATTCGCCGCCGGCGGCTCACGCTGGCCGCGCAGGACCTCGCCGCAGGTGCCCGCGTCACCGACGTGGCGCTGAAGTACGGCTACGAGTCGCCCGACGCCTTCGCCCGGGCCTTTCACGCCGAGCACGGGTTCCCACCGTCGGAGGTCCGGCAGCCGGGGCGGACGCTCAGGGCGTTCTCCCGCATGGCCTTCCAACTCATCATCCGAGGGGGCACCGACATGCACTACCGGATCGTGGAAAAGGAAGCGTTCCGCATCGTGGGCATCATGCGCCGCGTGAAGCTGCAGTACGAGGGCGTCAACCCTGAGATTGCCGCCATGTGGAAGGAGCTGGGCCTGCAGGGCATCCAGGAGCTCAAGGCCCTCTCCAACGTGGAGCCGCTGGGCATCCTGCAGGCCTGCCTCAACTTCGAGGAGGGACGGCAGGAGGGCAGCACCCTGGACCAGTGGATCGGCGTCGCCACCGACCGCCCCTGCCCGCCGGGATTCCAGGTGCTGGAGGTCCCGGCGCTCACCTGGGCCGTGTTCGAGGCGGTGGGGCCCTTCCCCGAGGCCCTGCAGAACACCTGGGCGCGCATCTACGCGGAGTGGCTCCCCTCCTCCGGCTACGAGGTCGCGCCCGGCCCGGAGATCCTGTGGAACGAGGGCGACGACACCACGTCGCCCCGGTTCCGCAGCGAAATCTGGCTTCCCGTGAAACGCTAGGTGCCGCGCCTGGAGGCGCCCCTCACCGGGGCGCCTCCTTTCCTGTGCGCAGCCGGGCCGTGGCGGAGCCCAGGACGCCGCCCTAGCCCGTGGCCGATGCCCGGGCCAGGCGGCCGGCCACCTCGGCCACCCGCCGGCCGTACTGCCGGGCCAGTTCCATCTCCTGCTCCGCCGGCCGGTTCATGGGCGCGTCCTTCAACGGCTCCACCGGAATGACCGCGCAGGCGCCGTACGGGCATCCGTACCGGGTGCGGACCTCATCGTTCACCCCCGCACTGGGCACGATGATCATACCGTGGTGCTGCATCGGCGTCTGCAAGGCGCGCAGCAGGTTCTCGACGCCCCCGTGCTGCGTCGATGTGGTGCCGAACACGCCGCCCACCTTGCCCTGCAGGTCGCCGGCAAACCAGAGGCCACCGAGCTTCGCCAGGAACGCCGCCATCTTCTGATTGGGCTCGCCGAACACGCCCGACGACCCCCAGATGATGGCGTCGGCCTCCCTCAGTTCCGCGACGTCGGCGACCTCCTCTACCGATTTGAACACCACCTCGGCCCCGGAGACGCTCCGCGCGCCCTCCGCCACCGCCTCGGCCAGGACCTTGGTATGGCCGTACATGCTGGCATAGAGCACGTAGATTTTCACGGTACTGCCTCCCCTATGCTTCCTCCGCCCCTAGCATGCCTGGTCCCGCCGCACTGCATCGCACGCAAGCCGTTTCCCCAGGCGATTCCGCACCAGCCCGCCTGCCGCTGACAACCCGGGCAAGCGCAGGAGGAACGGCGGCCGCCGTGCGCCCGGGTGCGGAAACCGCAGGCGGGGTCCGCCCGTCTAACAAGCGAGAAGTCGCAATGGGGTGAATGCTTGTGAGGAACCGACGCACTGGGCTGACGATCCTCGCGCTGCTGCTCCTCCTCTCCGGCTGTGCCCCCTCCTCTGCCCGCACAGAACCGCCCGGCACGCTGTCTGCTGAAGGCGAGGCGGGCCTGCAGGCCCCCGTTGACGCAGGCGGGCCCGGGTCATCGGAGCCACGCCGTGATGGGGCGGGTGGCCAGCAGGATGGAACCGCCGTCAAACTGCCGGAGGGGTGCGTGGACCGCTCGGATCTGCTTCCCCGGGCCACTCTGGTGGACCAGGCCTTCCCGGGCTTCCAGTCGCAGGCCGTGGTCGCCGGCACCTGCCGCCTCGCCATTCACAGCGAGGAACTCACGGTCTACCTGATCCTCCCTCCTGACGCGGACCCTGCGGCGGCCGAAGCCGCGCTGCAGTACACCGGTGAAGTCAAACCGGAAGTGGCCGTGATGCCATCCGTCTCCGAGCACGTGCTCGCCGTGCGCTTCCCGGCAGGCAGTCCGGGCGAGCGGCTCACCTTCAGGCTTGCAGGCCCGTTCGGCCCGGAGGGCCGGCAGGCAGATCTGGGGTTCGAACTCGAGCGGGTCACCACGCCGCGGGTAGCCATGGACTACCGATACGACGGCGGCGAGTGGTTGCCGTTTGAACCGGGAAGCACACTCCCGGCCCGGCCGGTCGAGCTGCGCTTCCGACCCGTGGGCGGGGCGGACCCCGGTCAGATCGCCGACCGGCTGACAGCCCATGGCCTGGCAGTTGAAAAGCAGGCGGACGCCCTCACCGCCCGCCTGGCTGAACCGCCGCCTTACCTGGCGCTGGACCTGAACGGCATCCCGGCCGACCACGGCCTGCTGACGACCCGGTCGCTGCTGGAGCTCTTCACCGGCGAGGCGCCCCGGGCGGTCCTGCTGAACCCCGCCACCGGCGAGGAGCAGGACCTGGGTGCGGCACCGGTCCACGTCTACTCCACCCGCCTGGCACCGTCAGGCGACTGGGCGGCGCTGGTGGCCACCCACCCGGCCGACGTAACCGGGACCGAGGTCTGGGCGCTGAACACCCGCAGCGGTGAACTGCACCGGACGGGCATCGCCTTCACCTCGCTCTGGTACCAGCTCCACTGGGGCCCGGACGAGCTGGTGGCGGCGGCCCAGAATCGCATCTATCACTGGCGGGCAGGAATGACCCGGGCTGCGATCGCCCAGACCCGGGGCGACTCCTTCACCGCCCTGTCGCCCGACGGCCGTTTCCTGGCCGGCATCACCTACGACATGCGTGCGGAGGATGAGCACTGGCTGGCCCCGGCCGGCATCGTCCTCCACGACCTGGAGGGCGGCACCGAGCGAGTCCTGGCGGAGGGGCAGGTTCGGGTGCGCATCCCGCACAGCGAGGCGCCGGTCCAGCTGCAGCTCGCCTTCACCCCCGACGGGGAGGGACTGCTCATTCGGGAACCGCTTCCCGAATTCGGTTCCTGGCGCTATCTGCGCCTCGACCTCGCCTCCGGCGCGCTGGAGGAGGTGCCGGAGCCGGCGGCCGAGACGCCGGAGGAGTGGGTCGCCGGTCCGCACGGGTTCGCGTATCGCCCGACCGAGGACATCTACGGCGACGTGGTGGTGCGCGGCCCCGACGGCAGAGAGCGCCACTACGGCAGCGCACACGTGGCGGGCTGGCTGCCGGACGGAAGGCTGCTGCTGATTCGCTGGGAGAACGCCCGCTGGCTCAGGACGCCGTGGGTCGTCTAGCAGACGCACCCCGCACGGTTGCAGCGCCGGACTGGGCGGCGCTCACGGCGTGAGCATCCGCTGCACAACGCCTCCCTTGTACCATCGGGCATCCATCTGGACCACGAACGCCTCGGGGTCCAGATCCTCCAGCAGTCTCATCACCTGCTGCGTGTGCTTGCGCCGGGCCACGACCATGAGCACCTCGCGCTGGCCCATGCGGCCTTCCGCCAGCCAGTCGGTCACCCCAAGGTTGTGCGCCCGCAGCTTCGGCGCCGAGCGACTCCGCCAGGTTTGAGTTGCACCGCCTGATCCGAGCCGCGCCCCGAGAGGCCGCACACCGGCATCAAGCATGAAGGTGGCGGTCACCCTACGGGCGAACCGCTGCACCGACGTCAGGTTGAACCAGAGGTGGTAGACGCTCATGGGTGACAGAGCCCGCACGCTCTCCCCCGCACAGCGTGAAGAACTCCTCCGCACCCTCAAGGCCCGCTTCGAGAAGCACATGAACCGCCACCCCGGGCTCGACTGGCCGGACGTCCAGGCCCGGCTCGAGGCCCACCCGGAGAAGCTCTGGTCACTGCATGAGATGGAGCGCACGGGCGGCGAGCCGGACGTGGTCGGGTTCGACCCGCAGACCGGTGAGTACATCTTCTGCGACTGCGCGCCGGAGAGCCCCAGGGGCCGCAGGAGCGTCTGCTACGACCCGGAGGCCCTGACGGCGCGTAGAGAGCACAAGCCGGCGCACAGTGCGGTTGGCATGGCGGAAGAGATGGGCATCGACCTGCTCTCCGAGCAGGAGTATCGGGAACTGCAGAGGCTGGGCGCCTTCGACACGAAAACGTCCAGCTGGGTAAGAACGCCCCCGGAGATCCGCCGGCTCGGGGGGGCGATGTTCTGCGACCGCCGCTACAACACGGTCTGGACCTATCACAACGGGGCGGAGTCGTACTACGGCGCCCGGGGCTTTCGCGGGAAGTTGAGGGTGTAGCCGGCGGGCACGCCATGGCTCAAGGGCGGCAGAAGCGTCGCGGGAGCCACACCCGGAACGTCGCACCGTGACCTGGCTCCGACGTAACGGAGATCCGCCCGCCGTGGGCGTCCACCACCGCTTTGACGATGGTCAGCCCGAGGCCCGTGCCCCCGTCCCGCCTGCGGGCGGGGTCGGCCCGGTAGAAGGGCTCGAAGATGTGGGGCAGATCCGCCGGATCGATGCCCGGGCCCTGATCGGCCACCGCAATGACCACGCCGTCGCCCTCCGGCGCAGCCGTAACCCGCACGGGCGTCCCGCCCGCCTGCAGGCCGTTGCGCACCAGGTTCGTGACCAACCGCTCGAGGCTAACGGGGTCTCCGTCCAGGCGCAAGTCCGGGTCGCACTCCAGCAGGACCTCGCCGCCGGTCGAGCGCTGCACCTCGGCCACGGCCCGCTCCAGCACCGGGACCAGCGGCACGTCGCGCTCCATGGCGAGGCCGCTGCTCCGCTCGTACCGCGCCAGCGTGAGCAGGTGCTCCGTCACGTCTGAGAGGTGCTCCGCCTCGGCCAGGGCCTCGCCGAGCGCGGCCCGGTACTCCTCGGCACTCCGCTCGCGTCGCAGGGCGACCTCCAGCTG
This sequence comes from Symbiobacterium sp., assembly GCF_040797425.1. Classification (NCBI taxonomy): domain Bacteria; kingdom Bacillati; phylum Bacillota; class Clostridia; order Eubacteriales; family Symbiobacteriaceae; genus Symbiobacterium; species Symbiobacterium sp. The sequence goes on from NZ_JBFNEH010000055.1 coordinate 10,224, forward strand.
TGCGCGCATGGCAGCCACCGGCCCCCTCAGTTCGTGGGCGGCCGCGGCGACGAACCGGCCCTGTGCGGCGAAGGCCTCCTGCAGCCGGGAGATCATGTCATTCAGCACCCCGACGAGCCGGCGCAGCGTCTGGTCCGGCCACAGATCCGGCATGCGCAGGTGGGGAGTGCGCGTGGAGACTTCCGCGGCCGTGGCGATGATCGCCCGCAGCGGCCTGTAGATGCGGGCCGACATGACCCAGGCGACGGCGCCGCACAGGAAGGTGCCCACCGCCCCCAGGAGTGCGAGCCACTTCACCAGGTCAGGCAGCACCTCGCTCACCATCCCCAGCGGAGCGGCCATCTGGACGATCACGGGTTCGTGCTCCTGGCCGCCCACGGCGTACACGACCCTCAGTTCGTCCTCCTGAGGCGTGAGCGCCTGCAGCAGGTCGGGCCCTGAGCGCCGGACCCAGCGGTCACCGTCGGGGACCAGCGAAACGAACACCACGCCGCGCCGCTGGGCCGCCACCAGCGCCTCGCGGTCCACCGGCAGCGGCTGCGGGCCGTACCGCACCACCCCGGCAGGGTCAAGCACCTGGATGCGGCTCCAGCCCTTGTGGCCCCGAACGTGGTCGTGATCGTCGTCCCCGGACCGCCGGGCCAGTTGCTCAGCCGCCGTGACGATCTCACGGGCCGAACCCGACCGCGCCGGCAGGGCGGCCAGCAGCGCCCGGTCGACGCCCTCCCGCAGCAGCAGGGCCGTGGTGGCGTACGCCGAGGCGATGATCACGGCCATCACCAGCCCCAGCAGTGCAGTGGTGGCCATGGCCACCCGGGCAGGGAGACTCCTCTGCCAGATCATCAGGGGTTCGCCTCCAACACGTAGCCCAACCCGCGCCGGGTCACAATCCGCGACCGGGCGGCAATGCAGTCCAGCCGCTTGCGCAGGTTCTTCACCTGCGCCTCGACGGCGTTCTCGGTGATCAGCTCCGGGTCCTGCCAGCACGAGTCGGCGATGGCGGTCCGGCTCAGGATCTGCCCCGGATGGCGCATGAAGAACGCCATGATGCGCAGTTCCTGTGCGGAAAGCTGCACCTCCCGGCCCCGGCAGCCGAGCCGGCCGGTGCGCGGGTCGAGCGTGAGGTCGCCGACGCGGAGGCACGCGTCCCATCCGCCGGCGGACCGCCGGAGGAGCGCCTCGATGCGGGCCAGCAGTTCGGCGAAGGCAAAGGGCTTCACCAGGTAGTCGTCCGCCCCGGCCCGCAGTCCGGTCACGCGGTCTGCCACCGCGTCCAGGGCGGTGAGCATCAGGATGGGCGTATCCAGCCCCTCCCCCCGCCACCGGGCCAGGAGCTGGTCGCCCGAGAGTTCGGGCAGCATCCGGTCGAGGATGATGAGGTCGTAGTGGCGGGACGTGGCGAAGAGCTGCCCGTCGCCCCCCGTGGCCGCGTGATCGACGGCGTAGCCCTCCTCCCGCAGCCCCTGGGACACGGCCGCGGCAAGGCGTCGGTCATCTTCGACCAGGAGAATCCGCATGCAGGGTCCGCACCCCCTTGATCAGGCGCCAGGCCGCCAGCAGCCCGATTGAGAGACCTGTCAACCAGTAGAGCAGGGCAACGGCCGGGTGCACGGCGTCGGTGCCGATGGCGACAGCGTGAACGAGGGCGAACAGGAAGCCCACCACGGTAAGCAGGTGCAACACGCGCCACTGCCCCGGCCGCAGCCGCGCGCGCAGGTAGGTGCTGATGATCGCGCCGACCATGGTGTAGGTTGCGAGCACCCCCAGCCCGACCCACGCGGGCTCAAAGTCGGAGGCGAAGGGCAGCAGCAGTGCGGCCACCCGGAAAGGCTGGTGGGAGTTCCAGACGAGGATCACCGCGTGGAAGACGGTCGCATAGAGGGCCCACAGGGAGAGGTGTTCGTGCACATCCATGGCGGCCACCGGTGCGGCGAAGGCCCGGAGGACGCCCAGCGTCTGGAGCAGGCCCACGGCGACCGAGAGGTACAGCAGCGCGTAGGCGACCAGGCCCGCCGCCCGCGTAAGGTACCAAGTGTTCAACAGGTCGGCCGGACGCACCTTCCACAGCACGAAGGCTGCCACGACGAAGCTCAGCGCCAGCGCGGCCACCCCCGCCCTGTGTGCGGCGCCGGCGAGCAACGAGTGCGCGGCACTCCCCCCCGGCAGAAGCCGGGTCTGACTATTCTGCGTTGACATAAACGAGTTCCTCCAGTCCCGGAGTCAGAATCAGGTTCCGATCAGCCGTCACCAGCAGCCCCTGACACCTCTGGGAGGCCAGGAGCGGCAGCGCCCGCTCCGCCCCGAGGACCAGGCAGGCCTTCGCCAGGGTATCCGCCAGGGCAGCCGTGGATGCGAACACAGTGGCCGCCACCAGCCCGGAGTCGGCGGGGCGGCCGGTCGTCGGGTCGATGATGTGGTGCCGGTCGGGCCCCCAGCGGCGGCCGAGGGTCGATGAGGTGGCCACGGCCCCCCGCCGCAAGAAGACCGTTGCCAGGGTACGCTCCGGCAGAACAGGGGCGGCCACCTCCACCAGCCAGGGCGGGTCCCCTTGCCGTACCCACAGGGCGAGATCGCCGCCCGCGTTCACCAACAGGCTGGTCGCAGGCTGGCCCTGCCGCAGCCAGCGCAGCACCAGGTCAACCGCCAGTCCCTTGCCGATGCCGCCCAGGTCCAGCGCAACCCCCTCGGGAAGGAAGACCATCCCGGGACCCAGGCGTACCTCCGGCCAGCGGCCGGCGGGAACGGCCGGCCCCGGCTCGGTGGGTCCCAGTTCGAAGGAGCGGCCGTAGCCGGCCGCCACCAGCGCCGGCAGGATCGTCGGGTCGAAGGCGCCGCCGGTGAGGCGGGCTGCGGCCAGGGCCTGCCGGACCGCCAGGTGCAGCAGCGGGGGCACGGCCACCCACCGGCCGGACCAGCGGTTCAGCTGGCACAGTGCGCTGTCTTCGTCGAACCGGCTCCAGAGCCCCTCCAGACGCGCAAACCAGGGGGCAGGGTCCTCAGGAGCCCCAACCACCTCGACGTCGGTGTTCATCGCCCGGAAGGACCACGTCGCCGGCTCAGGAGTGCCGGGTGCGGGTCCGCGGCGGTCGGGGGGTCTGGTTGTCTGCGTCCGTTCCGCGGGGTTCGAACCACAGCCTGGCCCCATGGTCGCCCTCCTCCCCGTCGGCATCATCGCCGTCCCAGTAGCCATTCGAGTCGTCATCCCAGTTTTGGTGCCGGCCGCCGTCCCAGAGGTCGCCCCGGAGAGGCTGCCGGCTGAACCGTTTCGGCCCGGGCCCCTCACGGGTAACCGAATCCGCCACGTGACCCCCGGCCGACCCCGGTGCCTGGTCGGCAGCCATGCGCCCGGTGATGCCGGCGATGGCGGCCACGCTGGCCACCGAGATGGCCAGCTTGATCAGCTTTACGTTCGTGCCCGCGTGGGTTGCCATTCCCTGTTCACCCTCCTCGAAGGAGAGCCTACCACCGTGACCTGAAAAAAGCCTGAAAAGGCAACCAAATGAGCCAGCGGCCCTCCGACCGCTGGCTCATTTCCTTCACACCTGATTCCCCGCGCTACGTCACCCGAATCCCACGTTGGGTGAGCTGCTTCCGGATGCGCGTCATCGTCTCCGGCGGCGGCGGCTCCACCCCCTCCAGCGTGTACCGGATCCCCAGCACCTCCCACTTGTGCTTGCCGAGCAGGTGGTAGGGCAGGAGCTCCACCCGCTCCACCCCGCGCAGGCTCTGCACGAAGTCCGCCAACGCCTCCACGTCCTCGGGGGCGTCGCTCCACCCGGGCACCACCACGTAGCGGATCCAGAGCGGCACGCCCCACTCGGAAGCGAAGCGGGCGAACCGCAGCGTGACCGTGTTCTCCTGCCCGGTGAGCGCCTTATGCTTCTCCGGGTTGAGCTGCTTCAGGTCGAGCAGGACCAGGTCCGTATGCTCCAGCACCGGCGCCGCCCGTTCCGGCGCGGCGAAGCCGTTGGTGTCGAGGGCCGTGTGGATGCCGATCTTGTGGGCCTCCTCGAAAAGGCCTGCCACAAAGTCCGCCTGGAGCAGCGGCTCGCCGCCGGTCACCGTCAGCCCGCCGCCGGTGGCCTGCATGTAAGGCAGGTAGCCGCGCATCTCTTCGATCAGGTCGGCGACGGTCCGCTCCTCACCGCCGCGCTGGTCCCAGGTGTCGGGGTTGTGGCAGTAGCGGCAGCGGTAGAGGCAGCCCTGCAGGAAGACCACGAAGCGCAGGCCGGGGCCGTCCACGGCGCCCATCGAGTCGACCGAGTGAACCCGGCCCACCCGCTGCGCCGCCGGGACGTCCAGCTGCGTGAACTCGCAGAGCAGCACGGGCACCACCCCCTAGAGGCACTGGTGGAAGGTGCGGTTGATGACCTCCAGCTGCTGCTCGCGGGTGAGCTTCACGAAGTGGACGGCGTAACCCGAGACCCGGATGGTGAGCTGCGGGTACTGCTCCGGATGCTCCATGGCCTCCAGCAGGGTCTCGCGGTTGAGGCAGTTGACGTTGATGTGGTGGCCGCCCGACATGGTGTAGCCGTCGAGGACGCCGATGAGGTTCCGCACCTGGTCGTCCTTCGCCTTGCCCAGCGCCCCCGGCACCATCGAGAAGGTGTAGGAGATGCCGTCCAGGGCCGAGGCGTAGGGAATCTGCGCCACCGAGGTGCAGGAGGCGAGGGCGCCCTTCACGTCCCGCCCGTGCATCGGGTTAGCGCCGGGAGCGAAGGGCTCACCGGCCTTGCGCCCGTCGGGCGTGGCGCCGGTCTTCTTGCCGTAGACCACGTTGGAGGTGATGGTAAGCACCGAGAGTGTGGGCACCGCGCCGCGGTAGGTCCTGTGCCGGGCCAGGCGGGTGGCGAACTCGTCCACCACCCGGGCGGCGATCTGGTCGACCCGGGGGTCATTGTTGCCGTAGGCGGGGTAGTCGCCCTCCCGCTCGAAGTCGATGGCAATGCCCTGCTCGTTGCGGATCGGGCGCACCCTGGCGTACTTGATGGCGGAGAGCGAGTCGGCCACCACCGAGAGGCCGGCGATGCCGCACGCCATGGTCCGGTAGATGTCCCGATCGTGCAGGGCGAACTCCAGCCGCTCGTAGTTGTACTTGTCGTGCATGTAGTGGATCACGTTGAGCGTGTTGATGTAGAGACGGGCGAGCCAGTCCATCATCAGCATGAACCGCTCCCACACCTCGTCGAAGTCCAGCACCTCGGCGGTGAGCGGCGGCATCTTCGGGCCCACCTGGATGCCCAGCCGCTCGTCCACGCCGCCGTTGATGGCGTAGAGCAGGCACTTGGCCAGGTTCGCGCGAGCGCCGAAGAACTGCATCTGCTTGCCGATGCGCATGGCCGACACGCAGCAGGCGATGCCGTAGTCGTCGCCCCAGTACTGGCGCATGATCTCGTCGTTCTCATACTGGATCGAGCTGGTGTCGATGGAGACCTGCGCGGCGAACCGCTTGAAGCCCTCGGGCAGCCGGGGTGACCAGAGCACCGTCAGGTTGGGCTCCGGGGCCGGGCCCAGGTTGTAGAGGGACTGGAGGATGCGGAAGCTGTTCTTGGTAACCAGTGTGCGGCCGTCGATGCCCATGCCGCCGATGGACTCGGTGACCCAGGTGGGGTCGCCGCTGAAGAGCTCGTTGTACTCCGGGGTGCGCAGGAAGGCCACCATGCGCAGCTTGATGGTGAGCTGGTCCATCAGCTCCTGGGCCTCCTGCTCGGTGAGCCGGCCGGCCCGGAGGTCCCGCTCGATGTAGATGTCGAGGAACGTGGAGATCCGGCCGATGGACATGGCAGCCCCGTTCTGCTCCTTGATCGCGGCGAGGTAGCCCAGGTAGAGCCACTGCACCGCCTCCCGGGCGTTCATGGCCGGCCGGCCGACGTCGCAGCCGTAGCGGGCGGCCATCTCCTTCAGCTCTTGCAGCGCCTTGATCTGCTCCCTCAGCTCCTCCCGCAGGCGGATGGTCTCCTCGTCCATCACGTCCGGCTCGGTCCAGGCCAGTTCCACCTCCTTGGCCCGGATCAGGTTGTCCACGCCGTAGAGCGCCACCCGCCGGTAGTCGCCGATGATGCGACCGCGGCCGTAGGCGTCGGGCAGGCCGGTGATGATGCCGCTCTTGCGGGCGAGGCGCATCTCGGGGGTGTATACGTCGAACACGCCCTGGTTGTGGGTCTTGCGGTACTCGGTGAAGATCTTGCGCAACTCGGGGTCGGGCTCCAGCCCGTACGCTTTCAGCGACCCCTCCACCATGCGCCAGCCGCCGTAGGGGTAGATGGAGCGCTTGCCGGGCTTGTCGGTCTGCAGGCCGACGATCAGCTCCAGGTCCCGGTCCAGGTAGCCGGGGCCGTAGGCCAGGATCGACGAGGGGGTCTTCGTATCGATCTCCAGCGGCGCGTGGGTGGCCTGCTCCTGCTTCAGGATGGCGAAGAACTTCTCCCAGAGGGCCTTCGTGCGCTCCGTGGGGCCGGTCAGAAACGAGGCATCGCCCTCGTAGGGGGTGTAGTTGCGCTGGATGAAATCCCGCACGTCGATGCGCTGCCGCCACAGCCCGGGGATGAACCCCTCCCAGGCGGGGTGGTCCTCCAGTTCGATGCGAAACACCGCCGGCAACCTCCTCTGTGCTATCGATCTACCTGAGGGTAGGGTGCCGCGGTTGAGAGATCCTCAGTCGAACACCGGCAGAGGAGACCTCCACGCTGCTCTGACCGGCTTCATCGGTCGCACCCGTCACCGGGAGCGGTCGGCGCAAGAATGGGTTCGGGCGGGCCCGCCGCACGTGCGCGGCCTCCGCGCAACCAGCGGTCCGGCCCGCCCGAATCGGACAAACGCCCGGGCGCATACATCTCCGCGGGAGGTGGTGCAGCCGTGTTTTTCCATGACCGGCGCCTGCAGTACAACGCCAAGCCGGTGCGGCCGGACCCCGTCTACGCGAAGAAGCTCCAGGAACTGCTGGGCGGACAGTGGGGCGAGATCACCGTGGCCCTGCAGTATCTGTTCCAGGGCTGGAACACCCGCATCCCGGGCAAGTACCGGGACATGCTGCTCGACACCGGCACCGAGGAGCTGGCCCATATCGAGATGCTGGCCACGATGATCGCCCGCCTGCTGGAAGGCGCGCCCGTCGCCCAGGAGGAGGCGGCGCGCCACCCGGTCATCGCCGCGGTCCTGGGCGACATGAATCCACAACACGCTATCGTCAGCGGCCTGGGCCCGCAGGTGGCCGACAGCGTCGGCTACCCGTGGAACGGCCGGTACGTCACCGCCAGCGGCAACCTCCTGGCCGACTTCCGCTACAACCTCACCGCCGAGTCGCAGGGCAGGCTGCAGGCCGTGCGCCTCTACAACATGACCGACGACCCCGGGGTCCGTGACATGCTCGCCTTCCTCATCGCCCGCGACACCATGCACCAGAATCAGTGGCTCGCCGCCATGGCCGAACTGGAAGCGGAAGGCCTGGAGCGGACGCCCGTGCCCTCGGCGTTCCCGCCGCAACTGGAGCACCGCCAGTTCTCCTAACAGTTCTGGAACCTTTCTGCCGGCACCGAAAGCGCGCAGGGGCGGTGGGCGCAGGGGCCGTCGCCCGACGGGAGGGGGCAGTTCCAGTACGTGGCCAACCCGGTGCCGCTCGCCCCGCCGCCCGAGCCGCCGCCCGTCCCCAACCCGCGGGTTTTCGACACGGTATCCGGCCATGGGCAGGCACCGACCGGACCGACCAGGCCGGGGCCGCCGATGCCTGGACGCCCGCCGGGGCTGTGACGGGCACCCCCGCGCCTCCGCCGTGACGGCCGCACGAACCGGGGACTTCAAAAACGGTCCAGGGCACTCCCGCTGGGGGAGTGCCCTGGCGATCTTGTACCCGTGCCTGTGGGTCCGCTCCGGCTCAATCAGCCGCAGCAGCCGGCTCAGCATCACCGCCGCCTCCGCACGGGTGGCGATGTCGGTCGGGTTCCAGGTCTCCGGCGTGCGGCCCGTCACGAGGCCGAGTTCGACGGCCACGGCGGCCGACTCGGCCGCCCAGGGGGCGATCTGGTTGGCATCGCTGTACCGCTCCGTCAGCCGGGTCACGTCCACCGACGGCACCAGGTCGGGCTGGACCCGGGCCAGCGCCCGCACCAGCATGACCGCCAGCTCCTGCCGGGTGATGGGATCCTCCGGCCGGAACAGACCGTTGTCGCCCTTCACCAGGCCCGCCAGTGCAGCCGTCTCCACCTCCGCAGCGTACCAGGCGGTGGGCGGCACGTCGTTGAACGGCACGATCGTGATCTTCCGCTCCGGCTTCAGGCCCAGCGCCCGCACCAGCAGGGCGGCCAACTGCGCCCGGGTGACCTGCGCCGCGGGGGAGAACCGGTTCGGCGCCGTGCCCTTCACGATGTCGCGGGCAGCCATCAGCTGGACGTCGGCGTACGCCCAGTGCGTGGGCGGCACGTCGGCGAACTGCCCCAGGTACTCCTGCACCGCATACTGCCCGGGCGCCGCCGGCTGCGCCGTCACCGTCTTGGTCGTGCGGTCAGTGCGGCCGCCCACGTAGCTCCACTCGCCGTTCACCGGGTCACGCCGGTAAATGCCCAGATGCTCGGGTACCCACGCAAAGCCGTAGGGCAGGGTGAGCCGGACGGGTGTCGCAAACTCGGTCAGCCCCACCGGCTGGCCGCTCCCGCCCTCGAGGGTGGCGGTGAGCACCACGCCCTGCGTCGCTTCCGCGATCCCGATGCGGACCGTGCCGCTGCCCCACAGGGTCACCGGGGCACTGGCCGTCAGCGCTTCCGGTGGCAGCTCGACCCGTGCCAGGCCGGCGTCGATGACCACCCGCCGGCCAGCCGCCGCGAGCGCCCGGAGCGCCGGCACCGGCAGCAGCACCGACCGGTCGGATACGGTCACGGTCTGCTGCGGCTGCTCCGGTACCGCGTACTCGGCCGCAGAGAGGTCGATCAGCACATCGCCGGTCTGGCCGGTCACCCGCCCGGCCTCCAGGACCGCCACCACACTGCCGGCCCCGGTGTTACGGCCGGTTGTAAAATGGGTCTTCGTCAGCTTTCGTGCAACCGACGATGC
>NZ_JBFNEH010000056.1:0-18267 GCF_040797425.1 Symbiobacterium sp.
GACCGGCATGCCGCTCCACCGCAAACGGACGCACAGGAGCTGGGCCGTAACCTCCACACCAGCGAGAGTCACCACGGCCTCGCCCCAATCCACCTCGATGCTCTCGCCAGGATCGTGGGCGAGGGGGATGAAGACCGGTTGTGTACGCTTCAACTTGCGGATCTTGGCGATGTGACGCCGGACGGTGGGCTCGCTGCCCTTCTAACCTAGGGCAACTAGGTCCTCGTAGATGGTCTTACCGGTCCACCGTTGCTTACGCGGCAAGAACTCATCTTCCGCGAGTCTCCGTTCGATCTCTGCCTGGAACTCTGGTGTGAGGACCACGGGCTCAACGGGCTTTTGCCGCCGATAGCCCGGGACTTCCGTCAATTGTGCGTACTTGGCGACGGTCTTCCGAGGGATTCCCAGTGCCTTGGCAACTTGTCGCTGTGATTTCCCTTCCACATGGAGGAGCCATCTGATACGCTCAACATGAGCCATCTCGATCTTCAATCCTTTCACCCCTGCAAACTGGAAGTGCGGCACACCCCAGTTTACAGGTTTGGAAGTTCGAGGTGGCTCACTTTTGCGTGATCAAATGGCCCCCAAATGTCTCCCTTTTGGGTTATCAAACACACTGTCCAGCAGGTATGGCAGGTTGCCATTGAGAAAACCAAGCACAGCGTGTACGCCAAAACTTCTGATAAACGAACTACGGAACACCCAATAGCTGAAACATGTATGGATTCCGGTGCGCAATTCGCGGAGCGCTTTCGACAAGGTAGGTCGCGACGTGATGCGCTGCGAGTGACAGCACGTTGTCACAAGCCTCCAGTACGATTAAGCTGGCCCCAGCGATCTGCCAAGGTGTTGGCGTACCAGACAGGCGCGCCTACGGGCCACCGAACCACAGCGGTAAGGAGGAGATGCGATGGCGTGGCGTAGCTACTCGGATTTCTTCTCCCATATCACCCGCGGCAAGCGCCCCTATAGGTACCAGGTTCGCCTGGCCGAGGCTCCGGCGTTACCCTCGCTTGTCCACTTGCCCACGGGTGTCGGCAAGACGCTGGCGATCGTTGGGGCCTGGGCCTGGCAGCGCCTGTACCATCCCGACCCCTCCGTCCGGCAAGACACGCCGCGGCGCCTGGTCTACTGCCTCCCGGTCCGCAATCTGGTGGAACAGACCGCCGCTGTGGTCCAATCCCTCGACCTGGGTGTGCCTGTCTACACCATCATGGGCGGCGAGGTGGAGGAGAACTGGTACCTCTACCCGGAGCGGGAGGCAGTCCTGGTCGGGACGCAAGACATGCTCTTGAGCCGTGCCCTGAACCGCGGGTATGCCATGAGCCGGTACCGCTGGCCGGTGGCGTTCGGTCTGCTCAACAACGACGTGCTCTGGGTGATGGACGAGGTCCAGCTCTTCGGTGTGGGGCTGGAGACCTCGGCTCAGCTCCAGGCCTTCCGGGAGCGCATGGGCACCTTCGGTCCGGCGCGGACCGTCTGGATGTCGGCTACCTTGCAGCCGGCGTGGATTGCTACGGTGGACCATCCGGCTCCCGAAACGGTATTCGAACTGTTGCCCGATGAGGCCAGTGAGCTGGCCAAGCGGTTGCAGGCGCCCAAACGGCTGGCTCGTCTGGACGTGGGAAGCGTGAGGGAGAAGAGCTATGCGGCACGGTTGGCCGCGGCGGTGCGGAAGCACCACCGGCCCGGAACCTTTACGCTGGTGATCTGCAACACGGTGGACCGGGCCACGCAGCTGTACAGAGAGCTCGAAGGACGCAGCGAACCCGAGTTGGTCTTGCTGCACTCCCGCTTCCGGCCGCCGGAGCGAAGAGCGCAACTGGCCCGCCTGCAGGCCCCCATGCCCCCGGGCGGTCGCATCGCCATCTGCACCCAGGTGGTGGAGGCGGGCATGGACCTCGACGCCCGGACGCTGATCACCGAACTCGCCCCCTGGCCGAGCCTGGTGCAGCGGTTCGGCCGCTGCAACCGGGCGGGCGACCACGACGACGCCGCAGTGCTCTGGGTGGACGTCTCGGACAGGCCTGGCCCCTATCCCGCCGAGGAGCTCACGGCGGCCCGTCAGCACCTGTTGGCCCTCGAAGGCCGTTCTGTTGCCCCTGGCCACCTGCCACCCGTCTCCCCCCGCAGGCCCGAGGTGGATGTCCTTCGCCGCCGCGACCTGGTGGACCTGTTCGACACCACACCAGACCTGACGGGCAACGACGTGGACGTCTCCCGGTTCATCCGGGAGGGGGAAGAGCACGATCTTTACTTGTTCTGGCGCGCCTGGGTCGACGACGCCAGTCGTGAGGAGCAGCCGTCCCCGACACGGGAGGAACTCTGCTCCGTCCCCGTTGCCGCAATGCGTGAGTGGCTCAGGAGCCGGGAGGGGCAGGTCGCCTGGGTTTACGACCACCTCTCGGAGCGCTGGCGGCCGGCCGTCGATCGTGATATCCGCCCCGGCGCCACGCTGATGCTCGCGGCCGCAGCGGGGGGCTATGATCCGCTGACCGGGTGGGACCCCGCCGCCAGGGACCCTGTGGCCCCGGTGCAGACGGTTACTGGCTCCGCACCGGAGGGCTACGGCGGCGATCCGGCCTCTGGCCTTGGTCGCCCCCAGAGCATAGCCGCGCACACCGACGAGGTGGTGGGCTCCCTCTCCGATCTGCTGGCCAGCCTGCCCTGGCTTGGCCCGGTGGCGGACGACCTCCTCCTGGCTGCCCGCTACCATGATCTGGGAAAGGCCCACGCGGTCTTCCAGGAGACCATGCGAAGGGGTTTGCCCCTGGAGCTTCGCGACGCGCCAACGCAGTGGGCCAAGACCTGCGCACGGCACCTGCGGCACAGCATACCGGGCTTTCGCCACGAACTGGCCAGCGCCCTGGCGCTGATGGAGGAGAAGCCCCACCGCTTCCTGTCCGCATACCTGGCCGGCGCCCACCACGGGCGGGTCCGGCTCACCATTCGCAGCCTGCCGGAGGAGCGACTGGTGGAGGGCGGCCGCCGGGTGATGGGCATCACGCATGGGGACGTGTTGCCGGCCGTGGACCTGGGTGGAGGTTACCATTATCCCGGGGGCAGGTTGGACATCCGCCTCACCTACCTGGGCGGCGACAGACCGTCGTGGACGGAGCAGGCGGTCGCCCTGCGGGACCGGGCAGACCTCGGACTGTTCCGCCTGGCCTACCTGGAGGCAGTGCTGCGTGCGGCGGACCAGCGGGCGAGCGCCACAGCACGTGAACCTGCGTTGGAAGGGAGGTGAGGACTGTGGAGACCGTCAACCGCATTCGCCTTGCGGGCTGCCGCCCCGAGCCCCTGAGCTGCTACCTGAAGGGACTGGGTGTCTTACGGATCCTGGGTACCCAGCTTGATGGGACGCCTGTGCGCGCTTGCTGGGTCTCGGACGAGTTCTGCCTGGAGGCGCCCCTCAATGCGGAACAGCTGGTCGACTTCTTCCTCGACCACTACCGTCCCACCCCGGTGATCGCGCCGTGGAACGGCGGTGGCGGCTTCTGGGATCAGCGGGCGGCCGGCAAGGCGCTAGAGCAGGTGGAGGGGTCTACCGACCCCCGCCTGGCCACCTATCGGGAGGCCATCCGGGCGGCCCGGCGGGCGGCCGCATCGCTGGGCATCACAGACGCACCGAAAGATGATTCCAAAGCCCGCTTGCTGCGTGTACTGCGGGCCACCGTGCCGGACGAGGCGCTGGACTGGCTGGATGCCGTGGTGGTCCTCACAGCCGACAAGCCCCAGTTTGCACCGATCCTCGGCACAGGCGGCAACGACGGGAACCTCGACTTCAGCTCAAACTTCATGCAGCGGCTGGCCGACGTCATGCCTTTCGACGGTGTGTGGGCGCCGCCCGGGCGTGGGTCCCGGCGGGGCCAGGGGCCGACGCGGGAGCAGAGCGCCGCGTGGTTGCGGGCGGCCCTCTTCCGAGAAGGAGATGCGAAACTTCTGCGGGCAGCGACGGGGCAGTTCCATCCCGGGGGTGTGGGGGGTCCCAACGCGACGGCCGGGATGGAAGGCGACTCCATGGTGAATCCCTGGGAGTTCATCCTGATGATCGAGGGGGCGCTGGTGCTGGCGGCATCGGTGTCCCGACGGATGGGGACCGACGCATCCGGTAAGGCCGCTCTTCCCTTCACCGTGAGTGCCACCGCCGCCGGTGCCGGAAGCCTGAGCAATCTGGACGAGGCCAGGGCCCGGGCCGAGATTTGGCTTCCCCTGTGGCGGCACCCGGCTACCTGGGGCGCGGTTAGGCAGCTCTTTGCCGAGGGGCGGGCAGAGATCGGGCGCAGGCAGGCCCGGAGCGGGCTTGACTTCGTCCGGGCGGTGGTCTCTCTCGGTGTCGACAGAATGGTCGACGCGTTTCAACGCTACGGCGTGATGCAGTGGTACGGGAAGTCACATCTGGCGGTGCCGTTGGGTCGTGTGCGGGTGGAGGCCCGGCCGCTCATCCGCCTGGTGGACGAGGTGGAGAGTTGGCTCAACCAGGCCCGTACTGTTGCAGCGGATGCACCGCAGGGGCTGGGCCAGGCGCTGCGGCGTGCGGAACGAGCCGTCTTTGCTTACGCACAGCGGGAGGAGCGGACAGCCCTACTGGAGGTCTTGACGGCGTTGGCCGAGGCAGAAAGGGTCGTCAGCCGCAGCAGGAACCTTCAGCAACGGCTCGCCCCGATTCCCCGGCTCTCCATCCGCTGGTTGGAGGCCACCGACGACGGGTCGGCAGAGTTCGCCATCGCCGCCGCCCTGGCTTCCATCGTGGACCCGATTGTCGGCCCGCTGTGGCACCACTGGCTACCGGTCACTGAGACACGGGGACGCCTGGCCTGGACCGATCCCGGCGAAAGGGATGTCACCCTCACCCAGCTGCTGCCTGACTTGGCGACCGTGCTGCAGCGCCGCCTGATGGCCATGGAGCAGAGGGGGCTCCCTCAGGCACCTATTCGGGCGAAATGGCCGCTCCCGCTGGAACTGGTGGACCGGTTCCTGGAGGGGCGCGTTGACGACGGGCGCATCCTGCAGCTCCTTCCGGCGCTGAGCCTGCTGGACTGGCAGTACGCACCGTTCAGGCCGGTGCGAGATACCCCGGTGCCGCTGCTCAACCGCGCCTACGCGCTCATCAAGCCCTTGTGCATGGCAGAGCCCCTGCGTCCGCACCAGTTGGCGGGCCAGGAGTTGGCGCTACGCCTTCCCATGGAAGTGATCGCCCGGCTCCGCGCCGGCGACCTGGAGCGTCCGCTCGACCTCGCTGCCCGGCGCCTGCACGCGGCAGGCCTCACGCCCGTCGGGTTCCGCACCAGGCGATATTTGCAGCTCAAGCCACCCGGCGGATCGCCCCTGCGGCTGGCTGCCGGGCTCTTGCTGCCGATCCAGAGCGCCCAGCCCCTGCTGGACCTTGTGCTGCCTCAAGCGGAAATCCAAGCGAAAGGAAGGGATCTGGTGTGAATCTGAGCGCAACCCTGGCGCACGCGCCGCGCCTTCTCATGCAGGCTCCCCTCCGTCCCGTGCAGGGGGAACGGTTTCAGCCCACCGGCTTTGCGGATCTGGGACCGGCCACCTACAAGGTGCCGGTTCGGGCGGAGAACGGGCAGTGGCGCACGGTGGACAAGCTCCTGGTGGAGTCGGTGCAGTCGGTGGCCAACCGGCTGGAGGCAGTCTGTTGGGATCCGGACAGCGACGACCTGGTTCAGCCGCTGCGCGGTCTGCCCTACGTGCGGGTGGAGCGGAATGGCAAGCACCTGACCAACTCGCTCCTGGAGGCCCATCGCATCAACTCGCCGTACATTCTGGAGGGCTCGGGCGGCGCGTTCCTCGAGACCTTGAAGGATGAACTCATGGCAGAAGAGGAGGGTCCGGTCGACCTTCGGCACGCGGCGCGGGTCATCTTCCGCTACGATCCCAACAGCGTGCTCCACGGTGTCTTCCTGGCCACATCGAAGATTGCCGGCGGGCGGATCCGGCTGCAGCGGCTCATCTCCGGCTTCATCGAGGCCACCGACATCTACCCGGTGGAAAGCGGGGGCGTCAAGAATGATCGCATCAACCCCAGCGGCGACGCAGCAGCAGGATACGGTAACGTGCCTTACCACCGCACGGAGTATGTGGCCCGGGAGATCACGGCATTCTTCAACCTCGATCTGCAGACCCTGCGTTCCTACCGGTTGGGTGCCGAGGCCGAGGAACTGCTGATCACCCTCGCACTGTGGAAGATCCAGCGTTTCCTGCGGGTGGGGCTGCGGCTTAGGACGGCCTGCGATCTCACGGCCGGACCGCTCACGGCCGATGCCCTGCCTGAGCTGCCGTCGCTGGAGGTGCTGGAGGAGCGGCTTCCGGAGCTGATCGAACGGGTGCCGCTCTGGCGTGAGCCGCGGGTTACCGTCATTGAGGGGGAACCGGAGAAGGGCCGCCGGAAGGCCGCAAAGAAGGAAGAGGCATGACGGCCATCGCCCTGCGCTTCCTGGCTGGCCGCTTCCACGCCACGCCCTGGGGGCACCACGTGAACGAAGGGGTTCCCGAGTGGCCGCCCTCCCCCTGGCGGCTGCTGCGGGCGCTGGTGGCCAGTGCAAAGCGCACTTTGCCGGACCTGCCGGACGACCGCCTTGCGGACCTTCTGGCAAAGCTGGCGGCGCCGCCTCATGTGACGCTTCCGCCGGCCTGTCCGGGCATGAGCCGGCACTGGATGCCCTGGTACAAAAAGGGGCCGCACGACCGCACCCTGGTTTTCGACACTTTCCTGGCGGTTGATCCGCAGGCTGAGGTGGTCTTCTCCTGGCCGGACTTGGCACTGGGTGACTCCGACCTGGATCTCCTGAAGCAGATTCTGGCCGGGCTCACGTACTTCGGCCGGGCGGAATCGTGGGCCGAGGCCCGCCTGGTGGATGAACCGGGGTCGCCCAACTGCCTGCCGCTGACACCCGAAGTCAGGTTGGGACCGGATGTGGAGTTGGTGGAGGTGCTGGCGCCCGCAGTCGCGGACGACCCGCTGGCGCTCCTGCACGCCCTCATGGTCGATACGGGTGACATGCGCAGGGCCAACCGATTGGTACCGGAGGGCAGCCGGTGGGTCACCTATGCCCGGCCGGTCGGGGCGGTCTGGGTTGACCCCGTGCCGCAGCCGGTTCCGGTGGAGTCGCCGCCAGTTCAGCTCATCCGCTTCGCGCTGAGCGGCAAGCCGCTGCCCCCGCTCACCGATGCGCTGCGCGTGGGCGAGCTCGCCCGCAGGGCCGCGCTGAAGGTGGTGAACGAGAGGACCGGAGAGACGCCTTCCCCCGTTCTGTCCGGGCACGGCAGCATTGCGAAGGGGCAGCACGGGCATGCGCACTTCCTGCCGGAGGACCGGGATGCGGATGGCCGGATCGATCATCTCGCCATCTGGGTACCGGCGGGACTGGACCTCACGGAGGCCGGCGCGCTGGTGGGGGGGATGCGCCTGTTCCGGACATGGCATGAACCGGAATTGGAACTGATGCTGGAAGGGTACTGGACGGAGGAGGAACTGACGAAGCACCCGGCGCCGGTAGGGCACTCGGCAGTCTGGGAGTCGGAGACGCCGTATGTGCTCACACGGCATCCGAAGCGGACGCGCACGGGCGTGCCGAAAATGACCGAGCTGGGCGAGCAGCGGGACGGACCAGAGGATCAGGTGCGGCGTGAATGGGCTCTACGACAGGCGGCGAATCCCGCGCTGCCCGACCTGCTCAAGGTCGAGCGCGTGCCCTTTCTGGTGCGCGGGAGCCGGACGCTCCGCTGGATTGAGTTCCGGCGATGGCGGGAGACGGGGGGTGGGCCGGCCACCGGGTTGGGATACGGCCTCCGGCTTCACTTCGCAGCGCCGGTCCGGGGCCCCCTGGCCCTGGGGTACGCCTGCCATTTCGGGTTGGGTCAGTTCCGCCCGGTGGTGACATGAACGCCGCGGTGCCCGACCTGCTTCCGGCCCGGATGTTGAACGAGTACGCGTACTGCCCGAGGCTCTTCTACCTGGAGTGGGTAGAGGCGGAGTGGGCCGACAGCGCTGACACGGAGGAGGGGCGGCTGCGCCACCGGCGTGTCGACTTGGAGCAGGGAAGTCTCCCGGAAGCGAAGAACGTGGAGGGCGGCGATGCCGGGGTCGCCCGCTCGGTGACACTCTCCTCCGAGGCTCTGGGGCTGATCGCCCGCATCGACCTGGTGGAGACGGATGGCGAGACGGCAAGCCCCGTCGATTACAAACGTGGGGAGAAGCCGGATGTTGCAGGCGGCTCCTGGGAGGCCGACCGGGTGCAACTGTGCGCGCAGGCCCTGCTTCTCCGGGAGCACGGCGATTGACGACGCCCTGGTCGAACGGACCCTGGCACTGGCGGCCGAAGCTCGGGCCACCGCAGCCCGCGGGATGATTCCCCCACCCCTGGTCGATTCGCCGAAGTGTCCCCGCTGCTCCCTGGTGGGCATCTGCCTGCCAGATGAAACCAGCTATCTGCAGAGCAGTACGCCCGCGCAAGCAGAGCCGCGGCGCATGGTTCCGGCGCGCGATCTGGCTCTGCCCGTCTACGTGCAGACGCAGGGGATGACGGTGACCAAGCAGGGAGACCGCCTCGTGGTGCGAGAACGACAACAGACGGTTCAGGAAGTCCGCCTGCTTGATGTTTCACAGCTCTGTGTCTTCGGGAATGTACAGGTGACGACGCAACTGGTCCGGGAGCTCTGCGAACGAGAGATTCCGATCTGCTACTTTAGCTATGGTGGCTGGTTCTACGGCATCACGCACGGGATGGGGCACCGGAACGTGGCCCTGCGGCAGCAGCAGTACGCGGCAAGTGCAGATGCCGAGCGGTCTCTGGCCCTTGGCCGGCGGTTTGTCGAAGCCAAGATCCGCAACTGCCGCACACTGCTCAGGCGCAACGGGCAGGGGGTGTCACCGGACGCACTTCAGCAACTGAGCGACTTGGCGGAGCGGGTGCGGCAGGCGGGGGACCCCGGGGTCCTCCTCGGGCTGGAGGGGCTTGCGGCACGGGTCTACTTCAGCCAGTTCGCGACGATGCTGAAACCCCGCACTGCAGAGGGAGTGCCCTTTGACTTTGAGGGCCGGAACCGCCGCCCGCCCCGCGATCCGGTGAACGCACTCCTGTCTTTCGCCTACGCACTCCTGGTCAAAGACGTTACGGTTACCTTGCAGGCCGTCGGCTTTGACCCATACCTGGGTTTCATGCATACCCCGCGCTACGGTCGGCCCGCGCTGGCGCTGGATCTGATGGAGGAGTTCAGGCCGCTGATCGCGGACTCAGTGGTGTTGAGTGTGGTGAACAACGGGGAGATTACCGCGGAGGATTTTGTGCAGCGCGGCCTGGGTTGTGTCCTCAAGCGTGACGGGCGCAGGCGTTTCCTCGCGGCCTACGGGCGGCGAATGGATTCACTGGTAACGCACCCCGTGTTCGGATACACCATCAGTTACCGCCGCGTTCTCGAGGTCCAGGCACGGCTGCTGGGCCGGTACCTTGGCGGCGAGATTGCGGAATACCCGCAGTTCCTGACCCGGTGAAGGGGGAGGAACACGCTTGCGTAACCGATACCTTGTCGCCTACGATATCAGCGACGACAAGCGGTGGCGGAAGGTCTACCGGTGTATGAACGGCTATGGCGACCCGGTACAGTACTCGGTGTTCTTGTGTGACCTTTCCGAGCGCGAGCGGGTGTTGATGGTGGGGAGCCTGCTGTCCCTCATCAACCAGCGCGAGGATCGGGTGATGATTGTGAACTTGGGGCCGGCGAGCGGCCGCGGTGAGAAGGCCATCGAGTTCCTCGGGCGATCGTGGCCGATGCCGGACCGGGGGCCTGTGGTGGTGTAGTGCGTTTCGAGCGGTGATGTGATGCGGTAACCCCCGGGGGGCGCTCGAAAGGCTTGTGGCTGTAGGGAAGGAGTTGGGTTGAGAGGTGATGAAAAAGGGAATAACAGGAAGCTATTCGGGTGTTTTGGGGAACCGCTCGAAATCGGGTTCTAGAAGCCTTGTGGCACAAGGGCTCCAGGTGGGCGCTGTATCCACGGCTGAAAAGCCGTGGCTCAATTGAAGCTATCGAGTCACCGGACGGCAACTCGATAGAGATACCCTCCGGTATCCACGGCTGAAAAGCCGTGGCTCAATTGAAGCGATGCGGAGTGGCTGCTGTCCGACGAGCGAATCTACCCGTATCCACGGCTGAAAAGCCGTGGCTCAATTGAAGCAGATGTTGCACCAACCCTGTTCCTTCAGCGGCAAGACCTTGTGTATCCACGGCTGAAAAGCCGTGGCTCAATTGAAGCGAGGTCATCCCGTTGCGGGAGTGCCTGCGCCACCAGGGCAGTATCCACGGCTGAAAAGCCGTGGCTCAATTGAAGCTCCCCGAGCATGCTATCTGTTGTCAACCCCTCCTCTCGTATCCACGGCTGAAAAGCCGTGGCTCAATTGAAGCTCAGAAACCGATGCGCTGGGTCGCGCACTGAAAAGGAAGTATCCACGGCTGAAAAGCCGTGGCTCAATTGAAGCCTCCTGGAGCGTCCCACCCTTCGCGAATCGCCTGGGGTGTATCCACGGCTGAAAAGCCGTGGCTCAATTGAAGCTCCGTCCTCATCGACAATCTCGATACAAACCAACGTAGTATCCACGGCTGAAAAGCCGTGGCTCAATTGAAGCACCTCCAAACTCTTCACCGAGCGGGAACGGGGCTATGGAAGTATCCACGGCTGAAAAGCCGTGGCTCAATTGAAGCACGCAGTAGGTGTACTCCTCGTAGCAGGGCGAGGAGGTATCCACGGCTGAAAAGCCGTGGCTCAATTGAAGCCTTGGCACCACGATCTTGTCCAGCGGTACCGCTACTTGTATCCACGGCTGAAAAGCCGTGGCTCAATTGAAGCCGCCTGGCGCTGGCGCTGGGGATGACGGTCGGGGAGCTGTATCCACGGCTGAAAAGCCGTGGCTCAATTGAAGCATCTACGTACACCCACTGCCGCCAGCACCCCTGCGTAGGTATCCACGGCTGAAAAGCCGTGGCTCAATTGAAGCCGGACGAATAGATGTCCGCTCACGGCGGCGGGGTACAAAGTATCCACGGCTGAAAAGCCGTGGCTCAATTGAAGCCCGTGAATGGTTGGGTCAATCGCGTTGCACTTCGTCGTATCCACGGCTGAAAAGCCGTGGCTCAATTGAAGCCACATGTTTCCGGTCACCCGGTAACCCTGTTCCCGGTATCCACGGCTGAAAAGCCGTGGCTCTATTGAAGCACAAAACCCTGGTCATACAACTACCGCTAGAGTACAGAGGAGAAAAGCCGCCACGGCTCACCCGCCATGGCTCCATTGATCTCTCGAACTGCAGAGGGTGCCCGCGAGGGGCACCCTCTCTGCGGTCTGGCACCGATTCCCAACATCCAGAAGGAGATGTTTGGAGTAAGGACAAATTGAACAATAAGTGACGTCATGCTGGGGGTGTTCTATCTGGAAATCGTACGTGCCCAGATGCGGCTGGTTACACCACTCGTACTCGGCGGTGCCGACCCCAGCGGACCACCTGAACTCCGGGCACCGGCATTCAAGGGCTTGCTCCGGTACTGGTATCGGGCCGTCGATCCAGCGTATCAGAGCCGGGAGGCTCGGGTGTTCGGGGGAGTCGGCCCCGGCGAGGGGCAGGCGTGTTTCCTGTTGCGGGTCACCGGGGAACATCTTCAGACCGCTACGTTTCATCTTAACGAACGGCGTGACGGCAAGGATGCCCGGGCCGGGCTGCGCTATCTCACCTACTCGCTGACGGCCCGTGGGAGGGAGCGCCTCTTCTTCAAGCCAGGGCAAACCATCACGCTCCATTTCCTCTTCAAGAAACGGCCCGGGGAGCAGCAAGACCGGCGGGCCATTCTGGCGTCGATCTGGCTCCTCGGCCATCTGGGCGGCGCCGGCGCCCGCATTCGCCGCGGGATGGGCACGGTGGCCCTCACCCGGTGGTCTGTTGTCGATCCCGCCGGCCACGAAGTTGAGGCGTGGCCGGAGATGCAGGAGCTTCCGATCGCCCATGGTGCTGCAAGCGTTGACGAGTGGCTTCGTCGCTTCGAGAGCGGCCTCTCCTGCCTCCAGCGATGGTTCGGCGAGGCGGACACCCGTCATCCGACGCATACGACTCTGGGACCGGGCAGCCGGTTTGTCCTGCTTGAGTTACCTCCGGCGAGGCGCGGCGAGGATGCGTGGGAGAACGCACTGAACGAGGCCGGACTCGCCCTGCACCGGTTCCGCCTAAGGCGTGGCGTCGCCCGGGCTGACGGTGACGGCGACTACCACCGGGCGAAGCGCCTGCTGCTGCGCCTGGACCCGGCGAGCGGTCCGGCACGTCGCGAAGCGCCCGCACGCGCCCGGACAGGGAGGGAGATTGCGCCGGAGCGGGTCGCCTTCGGCCTGCCCCTTCAGTTCCGGTTCACGTCACTGCAGGGGCGCTCGATCATGTTTCGGGGCAAGCAACATGATCGAAGCGCCTCCCGGCTGTGGATCCGCCCGATCGACCTGGGCGACCGCCAGGCGCTCCTGTTCGCCCTGCTGCCAAGCCCGCTCCTGGCGCCTGGCGAGCCGATTCGCGCAGAGGTCCGGCGCGAGCGGGTCGAACTGGATCTGCCCGGCGATCACATCCTCATGGAGTTCCTCGACAGCCTCAGCGGCAGGGAGGTGACCTGGCCCTGTGGATGAGCGGCATGTTCTTCATTTCACATTTGGCCCCGTGCAGGGATTTGTAGCCCAGGCCCGCAGGGTGCGCGACTTCTGGGCCGGCTCCTACCTCTTGGCCTACCTCAGCGGGCTGGCCATGCACGCGGTCGAGGAGGGCGGCGGAAAGATCCGCTTCCCTGCAGTACGGCAGGATGAGCTCATGCAGCGCATTCGCGGCCAGGTTCCGAGCCCGGCAGGCCGGGCGCAGATCGGCTCCCTCCCGAACCGGTTCAGTGCCACGGTGTCTGACCTCACCGCCGGGCAGCGGGCCGCCGACGCGCTCTACGCCGGGTGGAGGCGCATCGCCGGGGCAGTCTGGCAGATGCTCCGGCTGGACGATGCCGTCCGCGACCGCTGGGACCGCCAGATCGAGTCGGCCTGGGAGATTTCGTGGGTGATCTCGACCGACGGCCGGGCGGTCGACCGGCGCAAGAACATGCGCGTCCATCTCCTGCCGGACGAGCCCGGTGAGAAGTGTACCCTTTGCGGCCAGCGGCAGGAGCTTTCCGGACTCGGCCTGGGCAGCCCCGAGAGCCGCAGGGCCATGCGGGAATGGTGGGCCGGAGTCCGCCGGAGCCTGGGCGAGCAGTCCCACAACCTGGGCCCCCGTGAACGCCTGTGCGCTATCTGCCTTGTCAAGCGGTTCTTCCCGCTGGTCGCCCGCGAGGCCATCGGCTGGGCGGTGCAGACGAATGTGCCCTCGACCCCCTACCTGGCGGCAGCCGACTGGCTGGAGACGCTGCTCCGGGTGGACCCGGCAGCGGCGGCCGGGCTGTACCGGGTCGCGCGGGAGGCAGGCGTTCCGCTCACCGAAGCGAGCAGCCGGCTGCCCGGGTTGGCGGAGGCGGCGGAGGCGGTCGATCCTGCCCTTCGGAACGCCTGCAGGGGTCTGGTGAGCCTGGACGGCAAGGCCTTTTTCGTTGAGTGCATTCGCGAGCAGGATGAGGACCTGGGGCTGCCGCTGTCGGGACCCCAGCGGGACAGGCTGGAGGCCGCCCTGCGCAAGGCTGAGGAGCGCGTCGGCCAGGCGGCGAGCCCCTACTACGCCCTGCTGCTGCTGGACGGCGACAACATGGGCAGGCTGCTGGGCTCGGGTCCCCGGGAGGCGCAGGAGGACATCTCACTGGCGCTGGGCCGCTTCTCCGGCGCCGTTTCCCAGACCGTGCGGGAGCATAACGGCTTCCTCATCTACGCCGGCGGCGACGACGTGGCGGCGCTCCTGCCGCTCAGTCAGGCCATCCCCTGTGCGCGCGCCCTGCGAGCGCGCTACCGGGAAGCGTTTGCGCCCCTCGTTCCCCGGGTGCTTCCGCCCCGCGAGGGCACGGCCTCGGCCGCCATCACGTTCGCACATATGAAGGCCCCCCTGACGGCGGTGATCCGGGAGACGCACCAGCTCCTCGACGGAGTCGCCAAGGACATGGCCGGGCGGGATGCCATCGCCTGCCGCGTCCGGACGCGGAGCGGTCCAGCCGTGACGTGGTGGTCACCCTGGGAGGCGCTCCCCGAGGAGAGTTGGACGCTGCTGACGGCCCCGTCGTGGGAGGGCGGGGCCCGGGGTGCTGCGGCGTACTCCAACAGCTTCATCTACAAGCTCCGTTCGCTCTTGGAGGTTCTGCCCCAGGGCGGGCCGGAGGCCGACCCGTTCCCGGAGGAGACTCTGGCCATTCTGGTGGCCGAGTACCTGGCCGACCGGGGGCAGGTCTGGCCGCAAGGAATGAGCCTCGGCGAGCGGCGGGAAGCCGCGCGACGGCGCATCCTCCCGTTGCTCAACCTCTGCCGGGTGAGGCAGCGCCTCGGAACCGGCGAGATCGTGGCGAAGGGCTTCTCCGCAAACGGTGCCCTGCTGGTGCGGTTCCTCACCCAGAAGGGGGTGTAGCCGGTGCGGCTGTGGCGTTTCGAAGCGCTCGACACCTTGTTCTTCCGGGACGGGCGGCCGTTCGAGGTGGGCGACAGCTTCGTTGCCGCCTCCGACTACCCGCCCTCGGGCTTCACGCTGCAGGGAGCGGTGCGCACGGCCATCCTGCAGCACCTCGGAGTCGATCTCACCCGGTTCGCCCTGGCCGTACGCCAGGGGGCTGACGACCCCTTCATCGCCCGGCTGGTCGACGTGTTCCTGCGTGCGGATGCAGGCGGCATCGCACTCACCGGTCCGTTCCCCATGGTGGGCGATGACCTCCTGCTGCCGGCCCCGCTGGACCTGTACAGGGCGGGTGGACAGTGGGGGCTCCTGCGGCCGGGTGAGCCGGTTCCCTGCGACCTGGGGTGCGTCGCCCTGCCCTCGGCCGATGCACCCGGGCTGAAGGTGCAGGAGGGCAAGTGGGTGACCGCGGGGCAGATGGAGCGGCTGCTGGCCGGGCGCACGGACGTTCTGGGCGAGGCGCTCTGGTCGACGGTGGCCGAAGAGGACGCGGATGGGGATCATGCGCTGGTCTACCGCGAGTCCCGCGTGGGCATCGCCCGGTCGGTCGCCAGCCGCACGACGCGCGAGTCCATGCTGACCACCACCACGCACACCAGGCCCCGCTGCAACTCAGCCATCGGGGTGATCGTCTCCGGCGTTCCCGAGGAGTGGGTCCCGCAGGGCCCAGTGGCGCAGCAGCTCGGCGGCGAAGGCCGCCTCGCGCGACTCAGCGTCGGCCCTGCTCCTGCGCTGCCGCAGGCGCCGGAGCTGCGGCCGGTAGGGGGCCGGGTGCGGTTCCGCCTCATCCTGGCGACGCCCGCCCGCTTCGGGGGCGGAAGCTGGCTCCCGCCCGGATTTGCCCCGCACACCGAGAGCGGGCGCACCTGCTGGGTGGGGGACCTGGAGGGACTGCCCGTCGCAGTGCACTCGGCCTGCCTCGGCAAGCAGGTGCAGATCGGCGGGTGGGACCTGGCGCATGGCAGGCCCCGTCCCCTCCGTGCGTACCTGCCGGCTGGATCTGTCTATTTCTGCGAGGCACCGGCCGCACACGCTGCGGACGTGGTGACGAAGCTTCATCACCGGAAGATCGGCGAAGACACGATCCACGGGTTCGGACATCTCCTGGTCGGCACGTGGTAACGGCAGACCATTAGGGGGTTGAGACTGATGGCCACCAAGGTGGCACAGGTGATGGTGTTGCATGCACTGACTCCGCTCCACCCCGGCTCCGGGCAGAGCACCGGCATCGTGGACCTGCCGGTCCAGCGGGAGGTCCACACGCAGTTTCCGATGGTCGCAGCCAGCGGGGTGAAGGGCAGCCTGCGGGATCTGGCCGAGACCCGGGCGAGCGCCGGCGAGGTCGGGTGGACCCGGGACGTTGTGGAGACCGTCTTCGGCCCCGAGACGGCAAATGCGTCGGAGGGCGCCGGAGCCCTGAGCGTGACCGACCTGCGTATCCTGGCCTTTCCGGTTCGGAGCCTGCAGGCCGTGTTCGTGTGGGTCACGTGCCCGCTCGTCCTCCGTCGCCTTCAGCGCGACCTCAACCTGGCGGGCAAGGCGTGCCCCGACTTGGCCGTGGCCGGCCCGTCAGACGAGGAGGTGGTGATCGCGGGCGAGTACAGGCCGCCCCTCCTGCTGGAGGAGCGGGCTCTGCAGGTGCGCAAGCCCGACAAGGCATCCCTGGCGGCCATGGACCTGGTGGCCGAACTGGCTCCGGCCGACCTCAGGGACGACCTGCGCAGCAAGCTGGCGATCGTCTCCGACCAGGTGTTCACCTACTTTGTGCGCCACTGCACCCAGGTCTCGGCACGGATCGCGCTGAACGAGCGGAAGACGACCACGGGCGACGGCGGGAACCTGTGGTACGAGGAGACGCTGCCGCCCGAGACGATCCTCTATGGCCTGCTCGTGTGCAGCGCCCCCCGCATCCAGCGCGACGGCTGGAAACGCGGGCGGAGTGCCGGGGCGGTTGCGGAGTGTGTGGCAGGACTCTTCGCGGAGCGCCCCTACATCCAGATTGGCGGCAACGAAACGGTTGGCCAGGGGTGGTGCAGGGTCAACCTGATGCGGGCGGGTGACATGGCATGAAGCAGATGCTGGAGCAGAAGAGGGCGGCCCACGCGTTGCGTCTGGTCCGGTTGCCGGCAGCCCAGAACCGCGACTGGGCCCGGAAGATGGCGACCCACATCAACAAGACGCCCATCCGTATCCTGAACAACGGGTTGGGACAGGCGCTCGCGTTCCTCGTCGCGGACAACGGCGGGGCCCGGGGAGACCGCCGGAAGGAGTCGGGCGTGCTCTACGACCACCTCACCGAGTGGCTGTGCGGCGAGCCCGATGAGGCGCATCCGCGCCGGATCTACCCGGCCGGCGACCTGCTGGAACGGTTGATGGAGGGCGATCAGGCGCAGTACTTCCGCGCCCAGGAGGAGGCCCTGGCCCTGTTTGTCTGGCTCCGGAAGTTTGCCGACGCTTACCTTAAGACCGAAGAGCAGGAGGGTGCCCGATGAAACAGGAAGGAGGGCAGCCGCTCTGTTTGCCGCTCTACCGCGGCATCGGGTTTCATCGGGGCTCAACCGGCCTTCCCTGGGCGACAGACTCGTCCAACGTTGGACTGCTGTTTGACAAGTATTTGGACGCGTGGTCTCCGGATCCGCAAGCGCAGTGCAGGCTTGAGGGCCAGCAGAAAGAGCTGTTCCTGAAGGCCATCAGGCGCCGACTGGCGGCGTCCCGCAGCGAGACGCAACGCCGGTTGGACACGCACCTCGCTCGACACAAGGAGCTGGTGCGCAGCGTGGGCGGGCGGCTGCTCTTTGCGCAGACAGCCGAGCGCCTGGTCTCGGGCCTGGGAAATGGCCACCCGCTGGAGGTCGGCCTGGTGTGGCATCGCACCCTGGGGGTGCCCTACCTGCCCGGCTCCACGGTGAAAGGAGTGGTGCGTTCCTGGGCGGACGAGTGGGGAGCCCTCGGTAAGCCGGATGTTGCACGCCTGTTCGGCGACCTGGAGACCACCGGGGCGGGCCTGCTCTGCTTCTTCGACGCGCTGCCGACCCGGGTTCCTGAACTCGAGATCGACGTTGTGAACCCGCATTACGGCGCGTACTACCAGGCCCCGCGAAAGAATCCCCCTGCTGACTACCTTTCCCCCGTGCCCGTCAAGTTCCTCACGGTCGCTCCCGGAACCGAGTTCTGCTTCGCCGTGGCGCTGCGCCCGGGAGCCGCCTTGGTCCCGGGGGAGGATCCGCGCACCCTCCGGGAGGCGCTGGAGACGGGCGTGCGGTTGCTGGCGCAGGCGTTAACGTTCATCGGAGCCGGTGCCAAGACGGCCGTGGGCTACGGGACCTTTGAGGGGCCGAAGGCCCAGTCACGCCCAGGGGCCGCGCCCGACCCGCAGCCCGGGGAACCGTCCGGAGCGGTTGATCCGCGATGGCTGCCCCTTCTGAAACTTCAGCAGAGCGGCCTGGGTGCGGGCGACGGTGATGCCGCGCAGAGGCCGAACCGGCCTGCACGAGGCGGTCCGCGATGATCAACGGGGTCTGGTACCGGCTGCACGGCGCGACGCTGCCGCCGGTCACCGAGACGATGCTCGTCGGCGAGGTGGCCCGCCGCGCGGCGCTGGCGCAGTTCGGAGCCCTGGGGGGAGACTCCTCGCCGGTGCTGGCCGGCCACCTCGGGGACGGCAAGG
>NZ_JBFNEH010000057.1:0-18013 GCF_040797425.1 Symbiobacterium sp.
TCCGTACGCTGATGGCGCCGCGGCTCCAGGCGACGGTTCAGCACGTCGGCTGCACCGAGTGCGCTGTTTCCTGCCAGTCTGCCTGTAAGACCTCCTGTACGGTGGGCA
This sequence comes from Symbiobacterium sp., assembly GCF_040797425.1. Taxonomy (NCBI): domain Bacteria; kingdom Bacillati; phylum Bacillota; class Clostridia; order Eubacteriales; family Symbiobacteriaceae; genus Symbiobacterium; species Symbiobacterium sp. The sequence goes on from NZ_JBFNEH010000057.1 coordinate 109, forward strand.
ACATCGTCTGCTCGGTCAGCAGCCTGACCAGCCCCGCGGCGGAGCAGGTCAGGGTCCACGAGGCGACCAGGCAGTAACACGGGGCCGAGAGGCAGCCCGAGGTCAGGGCGACGTGACCGCGCAAGGGGCCGGGCCGAGCGCCCGGCCCTTCTTCTGGGAGGGAGTCGGACTTGCAGCAAGGGGAGATCCACAAGTTCGAGATGCAGGGCACCCGGCTGGTGCTCGACATTCACAGCGGCAGCCTGCACCAGGTGGACGAGGTGGTGTGGGATCTGCTGGATTACGGCGCTGACGGCCCGGGGGAGGCAGACCTCGCCGCGCTGCGGGCGCGCCACGGGGCCGAGGCGGTGGCCGAGGCCATGGCGGAGGTCGAATGGCTGAAGGCCCAGGGTGTCTTGTTTGCGCCGCCGCCCGACTGGGAGCCGGTGATGCCCAAGCCCGGAGACCCGCTGCGGGCGATTTGCCTCAACGTTGCCCACGCCTGTAACCTGAAGTGCACCTACTGCTTCGCCTGCGACGGCACCTACGGCGGTCCGGCGAAGCTGATGCCCTTTGAGGTCGCCCGCCAGGCGGTGGACCTGCTGATTCGCCTGAGCGGCGCCCGCCCGGCCTGCGAGATCGACTTCTTCGGCGGGGAGCCGCTGCTCAACTGGCGGGTGGTGAAGCAGACCATCGCCTATGCCCGGGAGGCCGGGCGCAAGGCCGGCAAGAGCTTCACTTTTACCCTCACCACCAACGCGATGCTGCTCACCCCCGAGATCCTCGATGAGCTGGACCGGGAGCAGGTCAGCCTGATCCTGAGCCTCGACGGGCGGCCCGAGGTCCACGACGCCAAGCGGTGCGGTTCCCATGCCCCGGTGGAGCGGGCCATCCGCATGGTGCTGGACCGGCGGGCCCCGGGCGGCCGGCCGGCCTGGGAGTACGGCGCGGCCCAGGGCGCGAGCGGGCGCGGCGCCTACGCGGTGGTGCGGGGCACCTACACCGCCGACAACCTGGACTTCGCTGAGGACGCTCTGTACATGATGGAGCACATGCAGTCGCCTCACTTCTCCCTGGAGCCGGTGGTGGCCACGCCGGACGAGCCCTACGCGCTCCGGGAGGAGCACCTGCCGCGGCTTCTCGCCGAGTACGAACGGTTGGCCCTCGAGGTGGACCGGCGGCGCCGGGAAGGCCGTCCCGTCACCTTCCACCACTTCGCCGTGGAGTCGGAGACCGGGCCGTGCCTGCCCCGCCGGGTGCAGGGCTGCGGGGCGGGGGTCCAGTACCTGGCCGTGACGCCGGAGGGCGACCTCTACCCGTGCCACCAGTTCGTGGGGCGGGAACATTACCGACTGGGGAACGTGACCGACGGGATCGTGGCGACGGATCTGCAGGCTCGCCTCGCCGGCTGCCACATCTACACCAAGCGGCCCTGCCCCACCTGCTGGGCCCGCTACTACTGCAGCGGCGGCTGCCACGCCAATGCCGACCTGCTCAGCGGCGACATCTTCCAGCCGGATCCCATCGGCTGCGCGCTCACCAAGAAGCGGGTGGAGTGCGGCCTCTGGCTGAAGGCGCGGGCGCTGATGGACGCCGAAGCGGAGCCTGCGGCGAGGTGACCGGGATCGCACCGGTCGGAAAAGCCCCCCTGCGGTGACCGTGGGGCTGACGCATAGGGAAACCGGGCCCGGGGCCGCACACGCAGGCCCCGGGCCTGCCGCGCGCCGCGATCGGCTGACCGCCGATGGGCATCCTAACGGCGGTGATGACACATGGCACGGCACGCGTCGCACCCGTGGCGCGCACGGTTCTGTCTGGTGTTGGTCGCGCTGGCCATGCTGCGGTCGGCGACGGTGGCGGACGCCCTCCCGCCCGCGCCCGCCGCCGAAGGAACCGCCGGGGCGAACCGGCTCCCGGTCTCCGGCGGTGTTCTGGCGGCTGCGCCGCTGCGGCCTGCGGACGCCCAGGATCTGCTCCCCCGGCTGGAGCGAATCACGCGGTCGGCGCCCGGGCGAATCAGCGTCTGGTACTACGACCTCACGCGGCACGAATACTTCGGGCTGAACGCAGACGAGGTCTACACGGCCGCCAGCACGGTGAAGGTGTTGATCGCCACCTACCTGTACCACCTCGCCGCGACGGGGCAGGTCTCCCTCGACGAGCCGGTGGCGGTATACTCCGTGGACTGGAAGCAAGGGTCAGGCATCCTGGAGGGCGTCCCGGACGGCACCCGGCTGAGCCGGCGGGAGCTGGCCCGGCTGATGCTGGTGCACAGCGACAACACGGCGGCCAACGCCCTCCTGCGCACCCTCGGCGTCCAGCCGATGGTGCGGTATTTCCGGAGCCTCGGCATCCGCTACGGCACGGCCGAGATGCAGACGCCCCGGCAGCTCTGGCAGCACAACCGCATCGCCCCTCAAGACCTGGGCATGGTGCTGCGCAACGTCTGGGAGGCGGCCCGGCGGTCGCCGGAGCCGTGGGCGGAGATGCTCGCCTTCATGCGCCAGTCGCAGACCAAGAGCCGCATCCCCAGCGGCCTCCCGCCGGATGTCCCCGTGGCCAACAAGACCGGGTCGAAGGAGACGTTCTTCCACGACGCCGCCATCGTGCTGGACCGCCACCCCTACGTGCTGGTGGTGATGACGGAGGGGTTCACCTCCGCCACGGCCAGCCACTGGATCGGCAGCGTCTCCCGGGAGGTCTGGCGCTGGCACGGCCGGCGGTGGGCTACGCCGTAGCGACAGGCAAGAAGCCATCGCGGCCGGGGAACCGCACGCCCCGGCTGTTCGGTGGCTTCACTCGCGCTGTCACCCGGGGAAGCAGCCGGTACGGTAGCCACCTCACGCTGGGAGCAGGAGAGGTGGGGGATGGCGTGGCTACCTTGCGCCGGGAGCGGGAGAAGGGGCCGGTGTGAGTGCGCGGGGCCAGTCCAGCGGGGTCTTGACGGCAACAGCAGGACGTATATTCGGCGCAATCGAAATTCGGCGGTAAATATTCGTTCGACATGCGACTGGGGGAGCGGTACCGGCCGCGTTTCGAGGGCGGTTATCTCGCCTTCCGCAACGCGCAGGGCGACTGGTTCGTCTCCCGGGCGGAGACGGAGGAGGTACACCGCATCTACAGCGGCGAGCGGTCCCGGTTGGTCTGGGCCCCAGGAGGCCGGCACCTGGCGATTCTGGACACGACCGAGGGCAGCGGCCGCCTGCTGGTGATGGAGAACCGGCTGTAGAGCTGCGAGCGCCGGGGCCGGGCGGGGGCGTAACGGAGCGGGGCCGCGGCGCGCAAACAGAAGCCCGCCCGGATGGCGCGGCCATCCGGGCGGGCGTTCTGCTATCCGAGGGGCGAGGAAGGGGACCGTTGCGCGGGCTGCCGGGAGGGCAGCGCCGCCCGTGAAACGTGCATGGCGTTTGCGGAGAAGAGGGTGGAAGGCGTGATCGGTGCCCTAGGTCGCAAGCCTGGGCGCTCGGACCGAAGGGTGCGGCGGATCGCGCTGTGGCGCAGGAAGGCGACTGGCCGGACGAAGTGCAGGGTCGCTGCGGAGAGTGGTGCGAAGCCGTAGCGTGACTGGTACGATGGTGTTCTGAGTGGTTATGACGATAGGTGCGGAATCGTCAGGTCGTTCGCAGGGCGATGAGCTGTGACGAAGAGCGCCAGGCCCGTGCAGGACTCGCCCCAGGGAGTCACGGTGGTCACGGGGGTCACCCCGGGGAGGGATGGATCCGTCCGGTGTAGTGCCGGAGGATGCTGCCGCGGGCGGGTCGGGTCTGCGCCGTGTTCGCTGCCCGGGGGCGTTCCCCGTTTCCGATTCCAATCGTACCCTGGAACCCGTTTTCATCCCATCCGGCGGAATGCGGATTGTGGGTGTAGCCTGAACACTCTACGCCGCGTGGTTCGGGCGTGTATGGTATAGGGTGTTGTCCACTCCCCTGGAGGAGTGGGGCGCGCAGGGGGCGTAAACAAGACTGTCGGTCAATCAAAGTAGGAGGCGATAGTGCTTGCGTGCAGTGGTGCAGCGGGTGAGCAGGGCCCGGGTCACCGTGGCGGGCGAGGTGGTGGGCGAGATCGGCCAGGGATACGTGGTGCTCCTGGGGGTCGCCCGGGAGGACGACGAGGCGGCGGCGGACTACATGGCCGAGAAGATCGCCGGCCTCCGGGTGTTCGAGGACGAGGCGGGCAAGATGAACCGGTCGATCCACGAGGCCGGGGGCGCGATCCTGGCCATCAGCCAGTTCACGCTCTACGGCGACGTGCGCCGCGGCCGGCGCCCGGGCTTTGACCGGGCGGCGCGGCCTGAGCAGGCCGAGCCCCTCTACGAGCGGTTCGTGGCCCGGCTCCGGGAGCTGGGGCTGCACGTGGAGACGGGCCGGTTCCAGACCCACATGGAGGTGGAACTGGTCAACGACGGGCCCGTGACGATCCTGGTGGACTCCGAGAAGACCTTCTGAGCTGTGCCGACGGGCGCCGCCAGCCAGGCCGCTGCGCCTTAAGGGCGGCAGTCTCCGGGGCCCGACCGGCATCGCTGGAAGGCATATCTTGCACTCGCTGGCAGATAAAACCGGTCCAAGCTCTCGCCTATTCGGTTCGCCTCCGGTACCATTGACCAAAGGGTACAGCGGAAGGGGGAATCGGAATATGGCATGCTGGACCGACGACCTGGCGTCCCGTGTTCAGGCCCTGGCCGAGCTAACAGACGACCTCCGCCACCGTCTGACCCAAGTGGAGGCGGGCCTGGAGCGGCAACGGGCTGAGGCCGCGCGCCTCGCTGCAGAGCAGAAGGAGGTGACGGCGGAGATCCGTGCCCTGGTGCTTCCGCTGAAGTCCCGTATGGGCTTCGTGGAGGGCCGGCTGGACGGCAAGAAGGAGACCGCCTCACTCCTGATCAGCGCTTTCATCTCAGCCCTGGGCATCCTCGTGTCGGTCCTGCTGGGCATCCTCTCCCGGCAGGGGCCGGGCTAACCACCCGTCGGCTTGCTTCGAAGGCCAAAGTGCCTATACTGTAAATAAGAGACGGTAATGCCTGCCGGGACCTCGCCGTCCCGGCCTCTTCGTGGAGGAGACCGCATGCGCATCTGGTTTCGCGAGCTCGGCGACTTCGCCTCCAACTGCTACGTGGTGGCCTGCCCGGAGACGGGAAAGGCCCTGGTGATCGACCCGGGCTACCCGGACCCGTGGATCAGGCGGTGCGTTGAGGAGAACGGTCTCACCGTGGCCCAGATCGTGCTCACCCACGGCCATCTCGACCACATCGGCGGGGTGGGGTGGGTGAAGGAGTGGAGCGGCGCCCCGGTCTGCGTGCACGCGGCCGACGCCCCCTTCCTCACCGATCCCTTCATGAACGGCAGCGCCTACTTCGGCCGGCACGTCACCGCGCCTGCGCCCGACCGCCTGCTGCGGGACGGCGACCGGGTGGAGGCCGGGAGCCTCAGCCTGGAGGTGATCCACACTCCGGGCCACAGCCCCGGCGGCATCTGCCTGCACGCGCCGGGCCACCTGTTCGCGGGCGACACCCTCTTCGCCGGCTCCATCGGCCGGACCGACCTCTACGGCGGCGACTTCGAGACTCTGCTCCGGTCGATCGCGACGCGGCTGCTCACGCTGCCCCCCGAGACGGTCGTCTACCCTGGCCACGGGCCGACCACCACCATCGGCGAGGAGAAGGAGTACAACCCCTTCCTGGCCAATCGATAAAGGCGGCGAGCCCGGCCCGCCGGAGGTGAATGCAGAATGGATTCGGACCGCCTGGAAGCCTACATTCCGAAGCTGGAGTCCTCCTTCGACCACGTGGTGCGCGTGATGGCCGCCGCAGCTGCTGCGTACCAGGAGGTCGCACCGGGGCCGAAACTCTCCGCCAGCCAGATCATCGTCCTGCGCGCGCTTCAGAGCCGCGGCGCCCTGCAGGTGTCGGAGGTGGCGGGCGAGCTCACGGTCACCCTGAGCGCCGCCACCGGCCTGGTGGACCGGCTGGTGAAGGCCGGCCTGGCCGAGCGTGAGCGCGACCTCAGGGACAGGCGGGTCGTGTGGGTGAAGATCACGCCGGAGGGCGAGTCGGCCCTGGCGGCCGCCCTGCAGCGGCGGCGGGCCGCCTTCCGGAACATGGTGCGGAACCTGTCGGCCGAGGACCTGGAGCGGCTGTGCGACATCCTCGACCGAATGGGGTAGGCGAATTGGAGGAATTACGGAAAGTCAGATAGAATTGCCTAGGGGTCATGTTTCTTCTGTAGTGGGGGAGGCTGTGAGCATGATCCTGACGGTAATCGGACTGACTCTCCTAGGTGTCCTGCTGCTCCTGCCGAACGCCGTGGCGCTCCGGACGGCAATTGCCGGTGCCGAGGAGCGCAAGGCCGCCCGCCTGGCGCCCCGGTCGGCGGCCGTACGGGCCGGGGGTTCGGGCGCTGCGGCGTCCGCCGGGGAGGGCGCAACGGCCCGCCCGCACCGGGCGATCCGGCTGCCGCGGCTCTTCTACCGGGGCTACCTCTGGAAGGCCCTGAGCCCGTTGGTGTTCGCACTGACGGTGATGTTCGGCATCGCCGTGGGCGGCTCCACGGGATACCTGCTGATGGGCTTTGGCCTGGTCAACCTCCTGTTCGGCCTGGTGGGCTGGCAGGAATACGTGCCGGGCCAGGCGGGCAAGCGTTAATCGCGGTTTCCCACTGCGGACGGGGGCCGGGGCGGACGCCACGGCCCCCTTTGAGGTGATGAGGTGTGAACGGGATCCTCCTGCGGGGCAACAGCCCGATCTTCGCCACCGACCTGACCCAGATGGGCCACGTCTTCTTCCCGGGCGAGGACTTCGTCGTGTGGGTGCCAGAGGCTGAAGGGGACGCCCCGGCGGCCCCGCCTCCCGTGGACGGGTATGGGTGGCACGTGGACATGCTCGCCCTGCCGGTGGATGTGGCGCAGTCTGCGGCCTCCGGGCTTGATCACGCACCCGGAGGCGGACCCGCCCCCGCCGGCGGGCGGGCCTGGCGCGTCGCCGTCACGGCCGCCGGACCCGCCGGGAAGCGGAGCGCCGAGGACGGCCTCGTCCAGGACCCGTCCGAGAGCCCCCGCACCTTCGAGCACCGGCTGCGCCGGCTGGCCAAGGGGCTTCTGGTGGACGTGCTGTCGCCGCTGGTCGGTTTCCGGCCCGGCTGGGGGATCCTCACCGGTGTGCGCCCGACCAAGCTGGTCCACCAGATGCTGGACGCCGGCGAGCCCGACCCGTCCGCCCGGCTGGTCAGCGAGTTCCGGGTCTCGCCGGAGAAGGCGGAGCTGGTGACGGGCGTGGCCCGCCTGCAGCGGCCCTACCTGGGGCGGAACCCCCGGGCGGTTTCGCTCTACGTCGGCATCCCCTTCTGCCCGTCCATCTGCTCGTTCTGCTCCTTCTCCATCTACCCCGTCAACCAGCACCGCAGCCAGGTCGGCCCGTTCCTGGAAGCGCTGGCCCGGGAGATGGCGATCATCGGCGAGGCCATCCGGGAGCTGGGGCTGCGGGTGGAGACCCTCTACTTCGGCGGCGGCACGCCCACCAGCCCGCGGGACGAGGACTTCGCCTGGATGCTGCGCCAGACGGAGGAACTGCTGCTCCGCGGCCAGCGGCCCGTGGAGTACACGATGGAGGGCGGCCGGCCCGAGACCTTCACCCGGGCCAAGCTCGACGCCATGGCCGCCGCGGGCGTCACCCGGGTGAGCGTGAACCCGCAGACGACGGTCCAGGCCACCCTGCTCCACCTGGGCCGCATCCACACCGTGGAGAAGTTCTACCGGGCCTACGACCTGGTCCGCTCCCACCCGGCGGGCTTCACGGTGAACAGCGATATCATCATCGGTCTGCCCGGCGAGGGCCCCGACGAGGTGCACCACACCCTGGCCGACATGCGCCGGCTGGCGCCGGACAACCTCACGGTCCACACCCTGGCCGTGAAGCGCGGCTCCCGCATCCACGGCGAGGGCGAGGCGGGCGAGGTGCTGCGGGCGCTCACCCCCGCCGAGGCCGAGTCGCTGGTGCAGGACGCCGCCGAGACTGCCCGGGCCATGGGCCAGCGGCCGTACTACCTCTACCGGCAGAAGTTCATGGTGGGGGCCCTGGAGAACGTGGGCTACGCCCTGCCGGGAAAGGAGTCGCTCTACAACATCCAGATGATGGAGGAGCGCCAGACGGTGATCGGCCTGGGCGGCGGGGCAACCTCCAAGTGGTACAAGCCCCTGGGGGAGGGCAGGGGGTGGCTGCTCAAGGCGCCGGCCAACCCCACCGATCCGGAGACTTACATCGCCCGGGCCGAGGAGCTGGCCCGGCGGAAGGTGGAGCACCTGCGGCTCCTCTACGGGGCGTGAGGGAGGGATCGCCGGTGACGGCGGGCGGAATGCCGGTGGCAGCGGAGGGGACTCCGGTGACGTTCCAGCGCATCGCCGTGATCTACAACCCCGCCTCGGGGCGGCCCCGGGAGCGGGCGGGCCTGCTGGAACGGCTCGCTGCGCCGTTGCGGGCGGCCGGGCGGACGGTGAGCATCTGTCCCACCGAGCGGCCGGGCCACGCGGCCGCAATCGCCCGGGCGAAGGCGGGGGAGGGTTACGACCTGATCCTCGCCTACGGCGGCGACGGCACAATGAACGAGGCGCTACAGGGCGTGGTGGGCACCGGCGCTGCCCTGGGCTTCTGGCCGGGCGGCACCGCCAATGTGCTGGCCGCGGAGATCCGCTTTCCCCACCGGCCGGAGGAGGTGGCCGAGCGCATCCTGGCCGGCCGCACCCAGGAGGTGACGGTGGGCCGGGCGAACGACCGGTACTTCCTCCTGATGGCCGGGGTGGGGCTGGACGCCGCGGTGGCGGGTGCGGTGGACCCCGAACTGAAACGCCGCTTCGGCAAGGCGGCCTTCGCCGTGGCTGCCATGCGGTTCATCTGGCACTGGGACCTGGCCCCCTTCGTGGTGCACCTGGAGGGCGAGCCCCCGGTGGTGGGCCGCTTCGTGGTGGCCGGCAACGCCCATTCCTACGGCGGCGGCTTCCAGTTCACACCCGACGCGTCCCTTACCGATCCGCACCTCGATGTGTGCATCTTCACCGCCGAGACGGTGGGAGACTACCTGGCGTACGTCTCGGCGGCCCTCATGGGGCTGCACCGGAACCTGCCCGGGGTGGTCTACCGCAAGGTCCGCTCGGTCACGATCACGGCGGCGGCCGATCACAAGCCCCTCACGCAGGTGGACGGCGAGGTGGTGGGCGAGCTGCCGGTCACCCTCACGGCGCTCCCCCGGGCGTTGCGACTTTTGGTCTAGGGGATTGACACAGCTTGGGAACAGCAGTAGAATTCTGGGACAAAGGCGATGACGGGGAACGGGGTTCCGCAGGATGCCCCCTCCAGAGAGTCGGCCCTCAGGCTGCAAGGTCGACGGGAAGGCGGCGGAGCCGGACAGCCCCCGAGCTGCGCAGTCGAAGGCCGGCCCTCCGGGGAGGCTGCGTAGGCTGCGCCGGAGACTCCCGCCGTTAGCAGAGGGAGGGGATCCTGGCGGGGCGGCCGCCGACTGTGGCGACGCTCCCGGCGCTGCGGTCGCCGCGACCGGGCGACTGTGCCAGGCGTGGCGAACTTGCCGAGGATGGTGACCCGGCGGCCAGGGTTCTGCGGAGGGGATGCCTGCTCAAGTGGTGGGCATCAAGTGGGTGGCACCGCGAGCCATGCGCTCGTCCCATGGGGGACGGGCGCTGTTATTTTTGCTCTGATAAGGAGGGCTGGCGATAAGGCAGATTGTGGCAATGGGTGGCGGCGGCTTCTCCATGGAACCGGAGAATCCGCTTCTGGACCGGTACGTGCTGGGGCTGACGGGCAAGGATCGGCCGAAGGTCTGCTTCCTGCCCACCGCCAGCGGAGACGCCGAGGGGTACATCGTGAACTTCTACCGGGCGATGGTCCGGCTCGGGGCCGAGCCGACGCACCTCTCGCTGCTGCGCCCGACCGAGCGGGACATGGCGGGCCTCCTGCTTTCGCAGGACGTGATCTACGTGGGCGGCGGCAACACCAAGAACATGCTCGCCCTCTGGCGGGCCTGGGGCATCGACGAGGTGCTGCGTACCGCCTGGGAGCGGGGCGTGATCCTGACGGGGCTCAGCGCCGGCTCCATCTGCTGGTTCGAGGAGGGCGTGACCGACTCGGTGCCGGGCGAGCTCTCGGCGCTCAAGGCCCTGGGCTTCCTGAAGGGGAGTCACTGTCCCCACTACGACGGCGAGAAGGAGCGCCGCCCCGCGTACCACCGGCTGCGGACGGCGGGGGCCCTGGGCGACGGCATCGCCGCCGACGACGGCGTCGGCCTGCATTACGTGGAGGGCGAGCTGGTGAAAGTGGTGAGCTCCAGGCCCCACGCCCGGGCCTACCGGGTCTTCGCCGACGGGGACACCGTGCGCGAGGAGGCCATCGTGCCGCAGTACCTGGGGGCGGCGCCGCAGGGCTAGCCTGCGGGGACGGGCCCCCGGGGGGCCGCCCTGCGAGCGGGGCTCGCCGGGGACTTGACCTGCCCGTGTCATCACACCGAGTTTCGCACAAGGAGAGGATAGATGGTGAGCATTCAGGCACCCCGGGGATTCAACGACATCCTGCCGGGCGAGCAGCACGGCTGGCGTGACTCGTACCGCTGGCAGCGGCTGGAGGAGGTTTTCCGGGAGGTTGCCCACCTGTACGGGTACCAGGAGATCCGGCCGCCGGTGGTCGAGTACGTGGACCTGTTCATCCACGGTGTCGGCGCCACCACGGACATCGTGACCAAGGAGATGTTCAACATCACCCCCCGGGGTGACGACCCCGACCCCCGGCGGATGGCGATGCGCCCCGAGTTCACGGCGGGCCTGGTGCGGGCCTACCTCGAGAACGGCCTGTACAACAGCCCGCAGCCGACCAAGATCTTCGCCTACGGCCCGGCGTTCCGGTATGAGAACGTGCAGAAGGGCCGGTTCCGGGGCTTCCATCAGCTGGACGTGGAGGTCTTCGGGGCCCAGGACCCGGCGGTGGACGCCGAGGTGATCAAGCTGGGGCTGGACGTGGTGGCCCGCCTCGGGCTGACGGGCCTGGTGGTGTCGGTCAACTCCATCGGGTGCCCCAATTGCCGCCCCCGCTACCGGGAGGCCCTGAAGGAGCACTTCCGGCCGCACCTGGGCGAGCTGTGCGAGGACTGTAACACACGGTTCGAGAAGAACCCGCTCCGGCTGCTGGACTGCAAGAAGGACGCCGACCACCCGGCGCAGCGGACCGCCCCGGTGACGCTGGACTACCTCTGCGACGACTGCAGGCGCCACTGGGAGGAGCTGCTCGGCCACCTGAAGGCGATGGGCATCCCGTACCAGATCGACACCCGCATCGTGCGGGGCCTCGACTACTACACTAAGACGGTCTTCGAGGTACTCCACCCCAAGCTGGGGGCGCAGTCGGCCCTGTGGGGCGGCGGCCGCTACGACGGCCTCATCGAGGTGGTGGGAGGCAAGCCCACCCCGGGCGTCGGCTTTGGCATGGGCATGGAGCGGGTGCTGATGGTGCTGGAGGAGGAGGGGCTGACGGGCGCCTTCGCCGACCGGCCCCGGCTGGACGTCTTCGTGGTCACCCTGGGCGAGGCCGCCCGCCCGGTCGGACTGAAGCTGCTCTACGAACTCCGCGCCGCCGGGATCTCGGCCGACATCGACTACCTGGGGCGGAGCATGAAGGCGCAGATGAAGTACGCGGGCAAGCAGAACTGCCGCTACGTCGTCATCCTGGGTGAGGACGAGATCCAGAAGGGCGTTGCAGCGGTGAAGCACATGGACGAGGGCACGCAGGAGAACGTGCCGCTCGACCAGATCATCTCACACTTGCGGAGGGCTGAACGATGAGCGAATCCATTCACGGCATGAAGCGGACGGTCTTCTGCGGAGAGGTCACCGAGGCCCTGGTGGGCCAGGAGGTCATCGTCAACGGCTGGGTGCAGCGCCGGCGGGACCACGGCGCCCTGATCTTTGTGGACCTGCGCGACCGTTCGGGCCTGGTGCAGGTGGTCTTCGACGCCGAGGAGTGCGGCGACGAGGTCTTCCGCAAGGCCGAGCAGGCCCGGTCGGAGTATGTGCTGGCCGTGCGGGGCAAGCTGGTCCACCGGGCGCCGGAGGCGGTGAACCCGAACCTCCCCACCGGCCGCTTCGAGATCCGGGCGCACGACATGCGCATCCTCAACCCGGCCAAAGCGCCGCCCTTCTACATCCAGGACGACCTGGACGTGGACGAGTCCGTGCGGCTCCGGTACCGCTACCTCGACCTGCGCCGGCCGGAGATGCAGCGGAACCTGATGCTGCGCCACCGGGTCACCAAGGCGGTGCGTGACTTCTTCGATGCGCACGGCTTCCTCGAGATCGAGACGCCGATGCTGACCAAGTCGACCCCCGAAGGCGCCCGCGACTACCTGGTGCCCTCCCGGGTGAACCCCGGCAAGTTCTACGCCCTGCCCCAGTCGCCGCAGATCTTCAAGCAGCTCTGTATGGTGGCGGGCCTGGAGCGGTACGTCCAGATCGCCCGGTGCTTCCGGGACGAGGACCTGCGGGCCGACCGGCAGCCGGAGTTCACGCAGATCGACGTGGAGATGTCGTTCGTCGAGCGGGACGACGTGCTCTCCCTGATGGAGCAGATGGTGGCCCACGTCTTCCGCGAGGCCCTCGGCGTCGAGATTCCCACGCCCCTGCCGCGGCTCCCCTACGCCGAGGCGATGGCCCGGTACGGGTCGGACAAGCCCGACATCCGCTTCGGCATGGAACTGGTGGACCTGAGCGACGTGGCGGCCGGCTGCGGCTTCGGGGTCTTCCGCAGCGCCGTGGAGGCCGGCGGCCAGGTGAAGGGCATCAACGCCAAGGGCTGCGGCGGCTACTCCCGGAAGCAGATCGACGAGCTGGCCGAGTTCGTGAAGACGTACAGGGCGAAGGGCCTGGTCAGCATCGCCGTGGGCGAGGGCGGCGAGGTGCGCTCCTCCATCGCCAAGTTCCTCACCGAGGCGGAGATGGCCGAGATCGTCCGCCGCCTGGAGGGCGACCCCGGCGACCTGCTGCTCATCGTGGCCGACCAGCCGGACGTCGTCGCCGCCGCCCTGGGCGCGCTGCGGCTGGAAATGGGCGGCCGCCTGGGCCTCCGCAAGCCGGGGGAGTACAAGCTGCTCTGGGTCGTCGACTTCCCGCTCTTGGAGTGGGACGAGGAGGACAACCGCTTCGTGGCGGTGCACCACCCGTTCACCTCGCCGCACCCGGACGACTTCGATAAGGTCTTCAAGAAGGACGCTACCCGGGAGGAGCTGGCGGCCATCCGGGCCAACGCCTACGACATGGTGCTCAACGGCATCGAGTTGGGCGGCGGGTCGATCCGAATCCATCAGCGGCACCTGCAGAACCGGATGTTCGAGCTCCTGGGCTTCACCCCCGAGGAGGCGCAGCGCAAGTTCGGCTTCCTCATGGATGCCTTCGAGTACGGCGCCCCGCCCCACGGCGGCATCGCCTTCGGCCTCGACCGGTTCGTAATGCTGCTGGCGGGCCGGCAGTCGATCCGGGACGTGATCGCCTTCCCGAAGACGGCGAAGGCCACGGACCTGATGACGGATGCGCCCAGCGAGGTGTCGGAGAAGCAGCTCAAAGAGCTGTACATCCGAACGACCGTGTAGCAACAGAGACGGGGCTGCCCCACGTGCAGGTCACGTTACGGGGGCAGCCCCAATCGTTTTGGCCGGCTCGACTCGCTTACTCCGCCACAGGCCCGAGCAGCGTGGGTAACTGGTCAGATCGGGGTTTACCGGATGAAGAGGGGGCTTCGCGCGGCGAGGCCCCTTCTCCTTGCCCATCCGGTTTTCCCGCCCGGCGTGGCCCGAGCGCTCTGGCGGCCGCTTCGGCGGCGGCAGGCCTGTGGTCCCGGAGTGCGAGTCCAACGGCAGGTCGGGGGCCCGGAGGCCCCGTTTTCGGCGTGGACGGAGTGCGAGTCGGGGGTGCAAAGGCCTGTCCCCAGGGCGGTTCAGACGTGAAGTGATAGAAAATCGGAGGGGGTCCGGGGAGAGGGGTGCGAAAAACTGGCGGAATGGGACGGCCGGGGGTCCTGGAGTGCGAGTCCGACGGTACTTCGGGAGCCTGGAGCGCCCGTTTTTCAACGTGGAGGGAGTATGAGTCGGGGGTGCAGAGGCCTGTCCCCAGGGCGGTTCAGACGTGAAGTGATAGAAAATCGGAGAGGGTCCGGGGGGAGGGGTACGAAAAACTGGCGGAATGGGACAGCCGGTGGGGTGAAGTGACAAGAATCGGCACGGGCTATGGGCGGGCGGATCCGAAAAACTGTCAGAACACGCTGGCCCGCCGCCGCCCGGCCAGCGTGAGATGGATGCGCGAACAATTCGCATGGTGGCTTCGTCTAATTGAATCATGAAGCAAGCGCTGCGACAGGCAGGGTGAGACGGATGTGGGCGCTCGACCAGTTCAGCGAGCGCCGCAGGCGCCCCGAGCCAGATAGCTTGCGACGGGAGGGGTAGTCCTGGACGAGATCCGGATTCGAATGTGCCGTCCTTCCGATGCAGAGGCGATTACCGAGATCATGACGCAGCCGCAGGTCTACCGCAACACCCTCCAGATGCCTCACACCACGCCGGAGGTGTGGCGGAAGCGCCTTGAGGGGAACGACCCCAGTTTCGACTACGTGCTGGTGGCCGAGGTGGAAGGCAAGGTAGTGGGCATGGCCGGGCTGCACCGCAGCCGTCGGGTACGGACCCTGCACGTAGCAACCCTGGGCATCTCGGTTCACGATGCCTACCAGGGTCGGGGCGTCGGCAAGACCCTGATGTCCGCCCTGACCGACGCAGCGGACCGCTGGCTTAACGTCCTGCGCATCGAACTCGAGGTCTACGCCGACAACGAGCGGGCCATCAAGCTCTACGAGTCCTTCGGCTTCGTCGTGGAAGGGCGTAAGCGGATCAGCGCCTTCCGCGACGGTCAGTATGTGGACGAACTGGTGATGGCCCGGATCCGGCCGCGATGAGACCCGTGGTCAAGCCGCCCCGGCTGCGTCCCGGCGACCTGGTCGGGGTCGTCGCTCCGTCCGCACCGGTGGACACCCGCCGGGCAGAGGTGGAAGCGGGAATGCGGCAGCTGGAGGCGTACGGCTTCCGGGTACGGGAGGGCGCGTCCCTCTGGGTCCGTCAGGGGGTCCGGGCTGGCACCCGGGAGGCGCAGCTGGCGGACCTGTACGCCATGTGGGCCGACCCGGAGGTGAAGGCCATCTTCTGCGCCACCGGCGGGATCACGGCCATCACGCTGGTGGACGGCCTGGAGTACGATCTGGTAGCCCGCCGTCTAAAGGCGCTCATCGGCATGAGCGACATCACCGTCCTCCAGGCGGCCCTGCTCAGCCGGACCGGGCTCGTCAGCTTCCACGCCTCCGGCCTGGCAGAGGGGCTGGGCTCGCCCGACGCGGACCGGGAGGGGCCCCACCTGCTCCGGTTGCTCACCTCCGCCGTCCTGCGGGGGCTCACCCAGCTGCGGCTCGCGGGGGCGCTGGACGGGGTGGCTGCACTTCTCTTCGGCCACATGGAGGGCTGCTTCCGCGACCGTCCGTCCCCGGCGGAGGGCCTGGCCCTGGCGGTGGAAGAGGCCCTGGGCGATCTGGACCTGCCCGTCTACCAGACCGAGGCCTTCGGCCACTGCGTGCCCAACGTCACGTTGCCCATCGGGGCGATGGCGGCCATCCAAGGCGGGCGGCTGGTGCTGGAGGAGGGCGCGGTGCTTTGAAGGGCAGCGCCGGGAAAGCAGCGAAGGGCACCCCACAGCCTGTTGGGGGTGCCCTTTAATGCTGCCGCTGCAGCCATTCGTCACGCGTGAGAGCGTACTCCACCTCGCCTTCCTCGTATCCCGGGATCGGGTCCTCCCAGTCGGGGTAGAAGACCCTTACCAGGCGGAGTCCGCACTTCTCCATCACCCGCCGAGAGGCCCGGTTCACCGCCATCGTCTGGGCAAACACCCGCTGCACGCCCAGTTCGGTGAAGCCCCTGCGGATGAGCGCCCGGGATCCTTCGGTGGCGTAGCCCTTCCCCCAGGCGGAGCGGCGCAGCCGGTAGCCCAGTTCCACCTCGTCAGTGCCGGTGGCGCCCTCCCGGGGCCGGAAGTGGAACCAGCCCACGAAGGCGCCGGTCGCCTTTTCGACGGCCGCCCAGTAGCCGAAGCCGGGCAGGCGGTCGTAGTAGGCGAGGATTCGAGGCAGCAGCTCCTGCTCCACGCGGGAGCGGGGGGTCGGCTTTCCCCCTGTGAGGTAGCGCATGACCTCGGGGTCATCGTCCAGCCCGAGCAGGTTGTCCACGTCATCAGGGGTGAAGTGCCGCAGGTAGAGTCGGTCGGTTTCGAGGTAGATCTGCACCGTGGTCTCCTCCCAGAGGGAAGGCCTTCCAGGTGGGGCCTTCCCTTTCATCTATGGGACGGTTCTGGGCGTGGCCCGGGTCGCCGAAACCGGTTGTCCCGAACGCTCACAGTGGTCGGGCCGGAGCCCACGGAGCGCCCAGGCCGGCTTCGGTCACGAGGGCCGTGGAGGTCGTGTCGCAGCGCTCTTGAGGGGGTGAGCCGGCAGGTGGTGGGACCGGTCGGTGCACTAATCCTGCACAGTGCACACCCGGGCGCTGGCAAGATGGAATTTAGAATGAGAATAACTCGCAGCAGGTATTCGCCTGGGGAGCGCCGAATCTTATTTATAGTGGCTGTCTTCTGAGAAATGAGCCCGCAAAGGAGGAGGCGTCATGAGCGAAGAGAAGAGCCAGGCGATGGGCAGTGCGCCATACCCGGCCAGCAGAGGGCCGTCGAACCGGGACTGGTGGCCCAACCAGCTTAACCTGCGCATCCTGCACCAGCACTCTTCGCTGTCCAATCCCATGGGCCCGGAGTTCGACTACCGGGAGGAGTTCAAGAAGCTCGACTACTGGGCCCTGAAAGAAGACCTCCGCAAGCTGATGACCGAGTCGCAGGACTGGTGGCCGGCCGACTTTGGCCACTACGGCCCGCTCATCATCCGCATGGCGTGGCACAGCGCCGGCACCTACCGCATCCAGGACGGGCGCGGCGGGGCCGAGTCGGGCACCCAGCGATTCGCCCCTCTCAACAGCTGGCCCGACAACGCCAACCTCGACAAGGCGCGCCGGCTGCTCTGGCCCATCAAGCAGAAGTACGGGCGCAAGATTTCCTGGGCCGACCTGATGATCCTCGCCGGCAACGTGGCCCTGGAGTCGATGGGCGTGAAGACCATCGGCTTCGCCGGCGGGCGGGTGGACGTCTGGGAACCCGAGGAGGACGTCTACTGGGGCAAGGAGCGGGAGTGGCTGGGGGACGAGCGGTACAGCGGCGACCGCAACCTGGAGAACCCCCTGGCCGCCACGCAGATGGGCCTGATCTACGTCAACCCGGAGGGGCCCAACGGCGTGCCCGATCCGGTGGCCGCGGCCCGGGACATCCGGGAGACCTTCTCCCGCATGGGGATGACCGACGAGGAGACGGTGGCCCTCATCGCCGGCGGCCATACCTTCGGCAAGACCCACGGCGCCGGCGACCCGTCGCTGGTGGGGCCGGAGCCGGAGGCAGCGCCCATCGAGAACCAGGGCCTCGGCTGGATCAGCCAGTACGGTACCGGCAAGGGCTCCGACACCATCACCAGCGGCCCCGAGGTCATCTGGACCTCGACCCCGACCAAGTGGACCAGCAACTACCTCTGGAACCTCTTCGGCTACGAGTGGGAGCTCACCAAGAGCCCGGCCGGCGCCTGGCAGTGGCGGCCGAAGAACGGCGCCGGGGCCGGCACCGTTCCCGACCCGCACGACCCCAACAAGCGGCATGCCCCGGGCATGCTCACCACCGACATCGCCCTGCGGGTGGACCCGGTCTACGAGAAGATCGCCCGGCGCTTCCTGGAGGACCCCGACGAGTTCCAGAAGGCGTTTGCCCGGGCCTGGTT
>NZ_JBFNEH010000058.1:0-17980 GCF_040797425.1 Symbiobacterium sp.
GTATCAGGAGGCCTTTACTTTTCTCAACGCCGTCCTACATCATTACAGGACTGCTTTGCTGACTTCTGCCGGTTCAGCCGGGCCTCTCGGCCCGGGTTACCAGCGTTGCTGGCGTTCCCGGCAGACCTCCCCGGGTAAGGACGCTGACCTTCGCCCCGCACCCGCCCCATCTACTGCACCGCCCTTTGGCAGCCTCGGGTTTTGCTGTGGTTCGCCAGCTCACCCAGGCGGCACAGCCTCGTATGAGGTTCGTGTTCCTCGGGTCGTGGCTTTGCCTCCGGCTTCCTCCAGATTCCGCCTCGCGACGGACACCCTTGCCTTTGGCTAGCGGGCTCGTGCTGCCTCGCCCGCAGCGGACTCTCACCGCCAAGTCAGCGCCCATGCCGGGCGCACAAAGCCGGGCTGCTCCACGCCTGGGAGCAGCCCCTTGTCGTCGAGGGCAGGACTGCCGCGCGAACGGGGACATCCCCTTTCTGTTTCTTCACCATCAGCACTCCGCGCGGTTTGTCGCCCCGCACCGCGTGTTCCATAACGCCACCACCGCCTGCCCCAGGCTCAGGCCCCCGTCGCCCGGCGGCGCCTGGCGCGGGATGAGCACCTCGCATCCGGCGGCCTCGAGCCGTGCCCGCACCCGCTCCAGCAGCGACGGGTTCTGGAACGCCCCGCCGCCCAGGGCCACCCTCGTGACCGGGGCCCCGCCGGCACAGCCCCGGCCAACGGCGCGACCTCCTGCCACGAGCGCCGCCTCGGCCACCGCGTCCGCCAGGGCAGCCTGGAACCGGGCCCCGGCCACAGCCGGCGGCACGCCGGCCAGCCGGTCGGCCACCAGGGCCTGCACGGCCGGCAGCAGGTCGATCACCCCATCCGCCACGCGCCACGGGTACGGTCCGGCCGCCACCCCCTCCGCCGCGTCCGAGAGGGCGATGGCGGCGTGGCCCTCGTAGGTGGAGACCGCGCACATCCCCAGCAGGGCCGCTGCGCCGTCCAGCCAGCGGCCGGCGCCGCAGGCCAGCGGCGTGTTGAGCCCCCGCTGGATCAGGGCGAGCACCGTCCGCACCGGCCGCCCCGGGAAAAGCCGCTCCGCCAGTGCCAGCGCCTCCGCCTCCCCGAAGGCCAGGTGAAGCAGCGCCGCCCCGGTGCGCCAGGGCTCCCGGATGGCCGCCTCGCCGCCGGGCAGCGGGATGTAGCCCAGGTGGGCGAGCCGCCGGCAGGAGCGCAGGTCTCCGCGCAGCACCTCGCCGCCCCAGAGCCGTCCGCCCTCCCCCTCGTCCGAGCCGTAGCCGGTGCCGTCCAGGACGATGCCCACCGCGTCCTCCACCACCCCGTGTTCGGCCAGCACGGCCGCCAGGTGGGCGTGGTGGTGCTGCACGGGCACATGCCGCCCGGGCAGGCCGCGGGCGATGCGGGAGACCTGGTAGCCGGGGTGGGGGTCGTAGGCGATCACGTCGGGCGTGAGGTTGAGGAAGCGGCAGAGCCGCTCCAGGGCCTCCCGGTAGAAGGCCTGTCCCTCCCGGGTGTCCAGCTCGCCGATGTGCTGGCTGAGGAACGCCTGCCCTCCGGCCAGCAGGCAGAAGGTGTTCTTCATCTCGCCGCCCGCGCCCAACACCACGGGATGCCGCAGGTTCCCGCCCGGCACCGGCACCGGAACAGGCAGGGGCACGTACCCCCGGGAGCGGCGGAAGAAGACCGGGCCGCCTGCCATCACCCGCACCACCGAGTCGTCGCACCGGTTCACAATTTCCCGGTCGTGCAGGAGGAAGCCATCGGCCACGTCGCCCAGGTCCGCCAGGGCCTGGGCGTTGTCGCGGGCGAGCGGCAGGCCGGAACGGTTGCCGGAGGTCATCACCAGCAGGTCGGTCTCCGCCGCCCGGAAGAGCTCCACGTGCAGCGGGGTGTAGGGCAGCATGACGCCGAGGGTGCGGGAGCCGGGGGCCAGCGTGTCGGGCAGAAGCGGCCCTGTGCCCTCCCTCACCCGGAGCAGCACGATCGGCGCCGCAGGGCTCGTGAGCAGGGCCTCCTCCTCCGGCGTGACCACACAGTACCGGCGCACCGCCTCCAGGTCCCGGGCCATCACCGCCAGCGGCTTGTGGGGGCGGCGCTTGCGCTGCCGGAGGCGCGCCACCGCGGCAGGATTCAGAGCGTCGCAGGCCAGGTGGAAGCCGCCCAGCCCACGCACCGCCACCACCAGCCCCCTTGCCAGATCGAGCGCGGCGGCCTCCCGCCAGTCGGTACGGGGCTCCTCACCGGAGCGCAGGTACCAGGCCTTCGGTCCGCAGGCCGGACAGGCCACGGGCTGGGCGTGGAAGCGCCGGTCCCGGGGGTCGTGGTACTCCCGGGCGCAGTCGGAGCACAGGGGGAAGGCGGCCATGCTGGTCTGCGGCCGGTCGTAGGGCAGGGCCGCCGTGATGGTGAAGCGGGGGCCGCAGTGGGTGCAGTTGATGAAGGGGTAGCCATGCCGCCGATCGATGGGGTCGAACAGCTCGGCCCGGCAGGCGGAGCAGAGCGCGGCGTCGGGCGGCACCAGGGCCCGGACCTCCGTCCCGCCCTGGCTGGAGAGAATGGCGAAGCCGGTGAGGCCCACCGGCTCCAGCCGCTCCACCGCCACGTCCGCCACCCGGGCGAGGGGAGGGGCCTCTGCCACCAGCCCGGCCAAAAGGCGCGACAGCCTCTCTCCTTCGCCCTCGGCCTCCACCGTCACGCCGCCGGTCTCATTGCGCACCCAGCCGTCCACCCCCAGCCGGGTGGCCAGCTGGTAGACGAAGGGGCGGAAACCGACGCCCTGCACCGTTCCCCGCAGCGTAATGCGCCAGCGCTCTCGCATTCCCTCAGCACTCCGTACGGCGTCGTTGAGGCATGGTCTGAGCACTCCTCACGGCCACGTTCAGGCAAGGCTTCGCCACTTCCCTCAGCAGATGCGGGGCAGTTGCTCGCCGGACGGGTACTCCAGCGGACGGGTACCGCCCACCTGGGTGCGGACGAAGACCATCCCGGCCTCCCCCTCCTGCACCTCGGCCACCACCGCCGCCTCGCGGCCCAGCGGGTGCGCCCGCATAGCGGCCAGCACGGCGCTGGCCACCTCGGCCGCCACCGCGACCAGCAGCTTCCCCTCGTTGGCCACGTTGTAGGGCTCGATGCCCAGCAGCTCGCAGACCGCCCGGACCTCGTCCCGCACCGGCACCTGCGCCTCGTCCAGCAGGATCTGGACCCCGGCCGCCTGCGCCCACTCGTTCAGGCTGGCCGCCACCCCGCCGCGGGTGGGGTCGCGCATGGCGCGCACGCCGCCGCCTCCGGCCGACAGGATCGCCTCCGTCAGCCCGTTCAAGGCCGCCGTGTCGCTGGCGAGGGAGAGGCCGAAGTCGAACTCGTGGCGCAGGGTGAGGATCGCCACGCCGTGGTCGCCGATGGGGCCGTTCACCAAGATCACGTCGCCGGGGCGGATGCGGTGGGGCCCGAGATCCCGCCCCGGCGGGATCAGCCCCACCCCGGCGGTGGTGATGAAGAGGCCGTCGGCCGCCCCCCGCTCCACCACCTTCGTGTCGCCGGTGACGATCTGCACCCCGGCCTCGTGTGCGGCCGCCGCCATCGACTCGGCCACCCGGCGCAGTTCCTCCACCGGCAGGCCCTCCTCCACGATGAAGGCCGCCGAGAGGAAGAGCGGCTGCGCCCCGCCCACTGCCAGGTCGTTCACGGTTCCGTTGACCGCCAGGCGGCCGATGTCGCCGCCGGGGAAGAAGCGGGGCGAAACCACGAACGAGTCGGTGGTGAGGGCGAGCCGGGCGCCGCCCACCGAGACCGCCGCCTGGTCGTTCAGCGCGGCCAGGATCGGGTTTTCAAACGCCGGCAGGAAGACCGACTGCACCAGTTCCGCGCTCATCTTGCCGCCGCTGCCATGGCCCAGGAGCACGTGGCGCTCCCGCAGCGGCTGCAGCCTGCCCGTCATCTACACCCCCGCCCTTTCCTTCAGCCGGTGGCCGTACTTGTAGAAGGCAGCGCACGCCCCCTCGGGCGAGACCATGCAGGCGCCGATGGGATTCTCCGGCGTGCAGGCCGTGCCGAAGATGCGGCACTCCCAGGGCGCCTTGGCCCCCCGCAGGATGGAGCCGCACTCGCACGTCCGGGGGTCGTCCAGCTGCCGGGGCGCCACCTCGGGGAAGGCCACCTCGGCGTCCATCTCCTGGTACTCGGGCCGCAGCCGGAGGCCGCTCTGCGGCAGCACCCCCAGCCCCCGCCACTCCACCGTGCGGGGTTCGAAGACCTGCTCCACGGCCGCCCACGCCTTGGGGTTCCCCTCCGGGCGCACCAGCCGCCGGTACTGGATTTCCACTTTGGGTTCGCCCCGGTTCAGCTGCCGGAGCACCATCAGCACGCTCTGGAGCAGGTCCAGCGGCTCGAAGCCGGAGACCACCACCGGCCGCCCGTACCGCCGGGCCACGAACTCGTAGGGAATCGTGCCCGAGATGGTGCAGGCGTGGCCGGGGCCGATGAAGCCGTCGAGGGCCAGGTCGGGGCTGTTGAGGATGGCCTCGACGGCCGGCGGCATGAGAACCAGGCTGGTGAGGAGGAAGAAGTTGCGGATGCCCTCCCGGCGGGCGCGCAGCACCGCCATCGCGTGGGTCGGGGCCGTGGTCTCGAAGCCGATGGCGAAGAAGACCACCTTCCGGTCGGGGTTCTTGCGGGCCAGCGCCAGGGCATCCAGCGGCGAGTAGACCATGCGCACGTCGGCCCCCTGCGCCCGCGCCTGCAAGAGCGACCCCCTGTCACCGGGCACCCGCAGCATGTCGCCAAAGCTGGTGAAGATCACCCCGGGCTGCTTCGCCAGGGCGATGGCGTGGGCCACGCGGCCCCTGGGCGTCACGCAGACGGGACATCCCGGCCCGTGGATCAGCTTGATGTTCTCGGGGAGGAACTCGTCCACGGCGTACTTGTAGATGGCGTGGGTGTGACCGCCGCAGAGCTCCATCAGCCGGACCGGACGACCGAGCTGATCCGCCTCCTCCCTGATCGCCGCCGCCAGGGCCCCGGCGTAGTCGCTCCGGCGGAACTCATCGAGGTACTGCATCGCGGTTTCCCTCCTGCGCCGGTTGGGTCTCGGGGTCTGCCTGCGGCCGCTCTGCCACTTCAGCCATCGCGCCTGGTCCTGGCCCCACCCCGTTGCCTGCCGCCGCCACAGCCGCCGCTTCCGCCGCGGCTCCATCCTCCCCCTGCCCGACGCCCAGCTCCGCCAGCGCCTCGGCGATCGACTCGAACAGGGCCAGGGTCGCCCGGGCCTCCTCCTCGTCGATGCGGTGCAGGGCGAACCCCACGTGCACCGCCACCCAGTCGCCCACGCGGACGTCGTCCACCAGGTCCAATGAGACCCGGCGGGTCACCCCCGCCAGGCTCACCGTCGCCATCCGGTCGTCGTGCAGCTCCACCACCTGCGCCGGCACGGCCAGGCACATGGCACACTCCCCCCTTCAGCGTGCGGCCCGCTTCCGGGCGATCTCGCCCTCCAGCCACGCCACCCAGCGGTCCAGCCCCTCGCCGGTGCGGTTGGAGAGCCGGAAGGTGAGAATCTCCGGGTTGATCGTGCGGGCATGTTCCTCGGCCCGCTCGATGTCGAAGTCGGTGAGCCCCAGCAGGTCCACCTTGGTGAAGACCGCCGCCCGGGCGCGGCGGAAGATGCCGGGGTACTTGAGCGGCTTGTCGTCGCCCTCCACGGTGCTGAGCAGCACCACCTTGGCATCCTCGCCCAGGTCGTAGCTGGAGGGACAGACCAGGTTGCCCACGTTCTCGATGATCAGCAGCTCCAGGTCGGGCCGGTCCACCGCCGGCAGGTGCTGCTCGATCATCCGGGCCTCCAGGTGGCAGGTGCCGCCAGTGACGATCTGCCTCACCGGAAAGCCGTACTGCGACAGGCGCCGGGCGTCGTTCTCGGTCTGCAGGTCCCCCACCAGCACCGCCGCCCGCACCCGTCCCGCCAGCCGCTCCATGGTGCGCTCCAGCAGGGTCGTCTTTCCCGACCCCGGCGAGCTGATGAGGTTGAGGCAGAAGACCCCCCGCTCCTGCCACCGCTCCCGGAGAGCCGCGGCCAGCCGGTCATTGGCCGACAGGACCTTCTGCTCCACCTCCACCTTCAGGGACATCCAGCTCCACCTCCGCCAGATCCAACTCCTCCCCCGCCAGCAGCCGGGTACAGTCCGAGCCGCAGGCGGCGCAGCAGACCCCCGGCGGCCGGGCAGGACCCTCATATCCGCAGGCTGCGCAGCACACCTGCGCCGGCACCCGCTCGATGTGCAGCTCCGCCCCGGCCAGCAGCCGTTCCTCCCCGGCGATCACCTCCCAGCCGAAGCGCAGGGCCTCGGGATCCAGGTCGGTGAAGGCGCCCACCTTGAGGCGCAGGGCCAGCACCCGGGTCGCCCCGTGCGCCTGGGCGGTGTCGATCGCCGCCCGGGCGAGGGCCGTCGCAATGGAGAGTTCATGCATCGCCGCCGCGCCCCCGCCGCCCCAGGTCGGGCGCAATGCCGTAGAAGGCGTCGGAAAGCGCCCACTCGGCCTTGATGTACCGCTCCCGCGCCTCGCCGGTCTCGCCGAAGTAGCAGAGCCCATCCGCCGGGTCCGGTGCGCCCTCCCGGGAGGCCCGGAAGGCGAAGTAGCCCTTCAGGGCGGCCACCGCCTGGTCAAGCCGGGCGGAGTTCGCCCCCTCCAGGGCAAGGTGATAGAGGTATTCGTCCAGCTGCGGCTGGCCCACGTGGGCCTCGTCCAGCCCCCGTGCCGCCAGCCAGGCGGCGAAGTGCGCCAGGGCCGCCTCGTGGGGGGCGCCGTCTTCCCGGGCCAGGAAGTCCGCTGCATGTGCCAGCATCACGTTCACGCCTCCAGTGCTCCGGGCGGTCCCACCCGGAACCGGGATAGCGCCCGGTCGCCGTCCAGCACGTGGACGGTGCAGACCAGGCAGGGGTCGAAGGAACGCAGGGTATGCAGAATTTCCACAGGGTTCTTCAGGTCGTCGGCGGGGCAGTCCAGCACCGCCGCCTCCAGTGGACCGGGCTGCCCCCGCCCGTCCCGGGGGCCGGCGTTCCAGGTGGTGGGCGAGACGATCTGGTAGTTGGCCACCTTGCCGTCCCGGTACACCACCCAGTGGCAGAGGGCGCCGCGGTGCGCCTCGTGCCAGCCCCAGAAGCGGCCGTCGGGCACGGCACGGGGCACGTCCGCGCTGAAGGGTGCGTGGGGGTCCAGGTCCCGGAGCCAGCGCTCCACGTGGGCCGTCTTCCGGATCACCTCGTGGATGCGGGCGAACTGCCGGAGGAAGAGCGACGGGCCCAGGGCGGCCTCCAGGTCGCGGATGAGCGGGTCGCCCTGGCAGAGCAGGCGGGCCAGGGGCCCCACCTCCACCGGCCGGCCGTCGAACCGGGGGGCCTTGGCCCACGAGTACTTGGAGCGCTCGGGCTCCTCCAGGGGGACCGTCTCCTCCTCCCAGGGATGGCGCATCCAGTTGCCGCGGTAGCGGGAGCAACTCACATCCTCTGCGACCCTGAGCTGGAACTCGTAGGGGTCGCCCACCGGGACGTGGCCGCCCTCCCGCCCGTACAGCCAGACGCTCCGGTAGAGGCCGCCGGGGTAGAGGAACCGCCCCGCGGGGTACTCGAAGGCCGGGTAGCTCATGAACACGCCCGCGCCCCTGCCCAGCTGCGCCAGCCCGAAGGCCTGCGCCTGGCGCACGAAGAGGGCGAGGTCCCCCTGCCGGTGCTCCCCCTCCTCCAGCCAGGCGAACAGGTCGTCCGCCCGCTCGAGGGCCAGGTACTCGTCGAGGCTGCCCCGCAGCACCACCCCTTCGATGAACTGCTCTCGCACGTCCCGCAGGGTGGCCAGCGACCAGGTGATCTCCTCCAGCGAGGGCGGCAGCAGGATGCCGCCGGGGATCACGGCCGTGGGATGGGGCTGGCGGCCGGCGAAGCGGGCGGTGATCTCCACGCACCGGCGGGACCAGCGCACCGCCGCCCGGTACGAGCTGCCTGTCAGCGGCTGCATGCGGCGGACCAGCTCGGGGTACTCCGCCCAGCCCCGGTAGCGTTCGTTGATGAGGTCGGGCCCGAAGAGCAGCCAGTGGTGCCGGATGCCGCTCATCATCCCCTCGGTGGCGGCGATGATGTTCCGCAGCAACAGGGCCTGCTCCGGCACCGCCACGCCGGTGGCCGCCTCCACCGTGCGGACGGCGCACATCACGTGGGCGATGCCGCAGATCCCGCAGGCCCGGGGCGTTACCGAGATGGGCAGCCAGGGGTCCTTGCCCCGCAGGATGATCTCCCACCCGCGAAACATCACGGCGCTGGCATCCAGCCGGCGGACCCGCCCCCGATCGACGACCAGATGGAACTCCAGGTCGCCCTCCACACGGTTCAGGGGACCCAGACGAACCGTACGGGGCGCCATGGCGGCCTCACCTCCTCCCAGTGGGGCTTTCCCGAGGGCTGCCAGCCCATGCGGGCGCAGTGCAGGCAGTGCTTGTGCTCGCTCTCCGGTTCCTGGGCGCAGCCGCCCTCGGGCCCGTAGAAGCAGGTGATACGCCCGTGCCGGTCCAGGTCGGCCGGGGTGAGAAGGTCGCGGTTCAGAAGCGCCAGGGCCCACAGGATCAGGTGGGGCGGCGCCGGGCAGCCCGTGAGGTTCACCACCGGCAGCCCGCCCCGGCTGCGGAAGTCGGGCGGCAGCACCCCGCCGGGCGCCTCCCCCGTCCACTGCAGGCCCCGGGCGTCCGTCGGGTTCGGAGCGATGGCCGGGATGCCTCCGTGCACCGCGCAGTTGCCCACCGCCACCACGTAGCGGGCCGCGTGCGCCAGTTCCCGCACCACCTCCAGCACGGGCCGGCGGCCCAGGGTGCTGTAGCGGCCGGTGCCCCTGGGACCCAGCGGCACGGCCCCCTCAAAGAGGAAGAGATCCAGCGGGGGCCGGCCGGCCGCCAGTCCGGAGAGCAGCGCCTCCAGTTCCTCCCCCCAGACGGTGGAGAGGGTCGGGTGGTAGACCACCTCGATGCCCTCAGACTCCAGGAAGCCGACGAAGTCCGGGCTGCGGGCGTTGAGCAGCGAGATCGTGTTGCCGCCGCACGACTGCCCCTGAAGCCAGACCAGGGTCCTCCCCATGGACATCCCTCCGGCGATGCCCTGCTTGCAAGAGGTGTGCCAAAGCGCCCATGGGGCGCGGCGGTGCCGGGGTAGCCACCCGATCGGCCCGGGCCGATTTTGTGGCTGAGAGTCCCCCCGAGGCTGCCAAAACTTTGGCCACAGGGGATGCCCGCCGGCCAGGACCAGCCCGGGCCGCCGGGGCACCCCTCGCTGGCGCCGCGGCAGGCCCCGGCCCGGCCGGCAGCGCCTGGCACACCCCTTGCATGGAGCGGGGAGACAGGCCGGCGCCGGCCGGAGACATGCGGCTGGCCCGCAGAGGCAAGGAGGCGGGAGCATGGGCGTCGTGCGGGTGATCGGACTCGGCAACCCGCTCTGGTCGGACGAGGGGCTGGGCTACCATGTGCTGGACGCCCTGCGCCGGGAGGCCCTGCCGCCCGGCGTGGAGCTGGTGGACGGCGGCACGGGCGGCCTCGACCTGCTGCTCGCCATGGACGGAGCGGAGCGGGTGATCTTCATCGACGCGGTGCGCAGCGGCCACCCGCCCGGCACGCTCTTCCGCATCCCCGGGAGCGAACTCGGCACGGCGCCGGTGCACGTGAAGCTCTCCCACGCCATGGGGCTGGACGAGGTGATCCGCATCTACCGGGAGGTCGAGGGGGGCCGGGCCGAGATCACGGTCTACTGCGTGGAGGCGGCCGACATCACCACCTTCGGCATGGAACTCACCCCGGCGGTGCGGGCGGCGGTGCCTGCACTGGTGCGCCACATCCTGGCGGAACTGAAGGCCGCCTCCGCAAGACGGAGGCGGCCGAGTTTTAGGCGCGGGTGCGGCCGCAAGTGGCGCCTTTGTAGGAGGGATGACGGACGGTCAGCTCGGGCCTGCGCTGGGGAGCCGGGATCGGTCTCACACCCGAGGGAGGGTTGGCACGGAGCATGCAATAGACCCGGGCAGCGATGCCACAGGGGGAGGTTCGGGGAGTGTGAGCATCAACGTCTTCTGGATCCAGGCACAGGCCTGCAGCGGCAACACCATGTCGCTCCTGAACGCCGAGGAGCCGGACCTGTGCCAGTTCATCGACGAGTACGGGATCAACCTGTTGTTCCACCCGTCGCTGTCTCCGGTGTGGGGGCCGGAACTGGTCCGGCTGGTGGACGACCTCAGCTCCGGCCGCGTCCCGCTGGACGTGCTCATCGTGGAGGGGGCGGTGCCCGACGGCCCCGACGGCACAGGGCGGTTCAACACCTTCGCCGGCCGACCGATGAAGGAAGTCATCCAGAAGCTGGCGGCCGTGGCGGGCTACACCGTGGCGGTGGGCGACTGCGCCACCCACGGCGGCATCCCGGCCATGCGCCCTAACCCCACCGGGGCCATGGGGCTCACCTACCAGAACACGAAGCCCGGCGGGCTCCTGGGGCAGCACTACCGCTCGCGGGCGGGCCTGCCGGTCATCAACCTGCCCGGCTGCCCGGCCCACCCCGACTGGATGCTCCACACCTTGATGGCCCTGGCCGAGGGGCGGGCTGACCAGATCCAGCTGGACCAGTACAACCGGCCCCTGATGTTCTACGGCGTCACCACGCACACCGGCTGTCCCAACAACGAGTACTACGACCACCGCATCGCCACCCGGGAGTTCACCCAGAAGGGCTGTCTCTTCCTCCGCAAGGGCTGCCACGGACCCCGGACGCAGTCCGACTGCAACCTGCGGCTCTGGAACCGACAGTCCAGCAAGACCCGCGTCGGCAGCCCCTGCCTCGGCTGCACCACCATCGGCTGGCCGGATGCGGTCTACAGCGAGCAGAAGCCCTTCTACTCGCAGCCCTTCCTCACCCCCATGACCGAGGGATACAAGGTACTGCCTTATCTGTTGCAGAAGTTCTTCGGCGGACTTGCGGCGCCCAGCCACCTGACGGAGCGGGCGAAGGCGACGAGCCCGGCCCTGGGCACCCGCCGGAGCTAGCGAGACCGGAAAGGAGGAGGCGACAAGGTGACTGCCAGGACCGTCGTGCTGGGCCCCCTCAACCGGGTGGAGGGCGACCTTGAGTTCCGCATGGTCGTTGAGGACGGCGTCATCCGCGACCTGCACACCGAGGCGGTGATGTTCAGGGGCTGGGAGATCATCCTCAAGGACAAGGATCCCTGGCTCCCGATCACGGTGACCCCGCGCGCCTGCGGCATCTGCGGCATCAGCCACATCATGTGTGCGGTGAAGGCGGTGGACTCCGCCAGCGGCAATGGCCTCCAGGGGACCGACCTGCCGCCGCAGGCCCTCCTGGTGCGCAACATCATCGCCGCGACGGAGAGCTACATGAGCGGCATGCGCCACCACTGGCTGCTGTTCGCCCCCGACCTGTGCAACCCGCGCTACGCCGACTCGCCGTACTACCCTGAGATCCTCGCCCGCCTGGCGCCGCTGCACGGCTCGTCCTACCGGGCGTCGGTGGCGTGGTCGAAGAAAGCGGTGGAGGTCACGGCCATCTTCGCCGGTCAGCAGCCGCACCCCGCCGCCATCGTGCCGGGCGGCGTCACCACCAGCCCGGGCCTGCAGGACATCACGAAGAGCCTCGGCATCTGGCGGGACGTCACCGAGCACTTCACCGAAAACATCGTGCTCCGGGGTTCGGTGGAGCGGTACCTGGAGATCGACTCGTGGGAGGCCTTCCAGAAGTGGATGGGCGAGGGGGAGCATGAGGACGGCGACCTCGGGCTCTTCGTGAAGTTCGCCCTCCACCACGGGCTCGACAAGATCGGCCGCGGCCTCGACCGCTTCCTCTCCTGGCCCTGCTACGAGTACCCGTCGGGCACCTACTGGAACCCGGGCGGCCTCTACCACGGCGCCTGGAAGTACGACGGCACCTACGAGCCGCCGGGGAGCAACCTGAAGGCGTTCCAGGGGCGGGTGACCGAGGACATCACCCACTCCTACTTCGAAGGCACCGGGGCCGCCCACCCCTGGAAGGGAACCACCGTGCCGGTGCAGAACGTGGAACCGGGGGTCAAGCACTCCTGGGCCAAGGCGCCGCGGTTCGACGGCAAGCCGGCGGAGGTCGGAGCGCTGGCACGGATGCTCACCCGGGGCGACAAGCTGATCCGCGACATGGAGCGGAAGCTGGGCCCCTCGGTGTTCCTCCGGCAGTTCGCCCGGATTCACGAACTGATCATCTCCACCCCCGTCATCGCCGACTGGCTGCGGCAGGTGGATCCGCGCGGCCCGTTCTACGTGCCCACGCCGCGCAAGGTGGCCGACGGGGAGTACTGGGGCTGGCACGAAGCCCACCGCGGGGCGCTGTGCCACTGGGTGGTCTACAAGGACAACAAGGTGGTCAACTACCAGATCATCGCTCCGACCACCTGGAATGTGGGGCCCCAGGACGGCGCGGATCAGTACGGCGCCATTGCGTCCGCCTGCATGGACTGCCCGGCGGACGACCTGGAGAACCCCGTGGAGGTCTTCCACGCACTCCGTTCGTTCGATCCGTGCCTCGTCTGCACCGTGCACGTGGTGGACCGGGACCGCACCATCAGCCGGTTCCGGCTCAGCCCGTAGGGGGAGCGCCATGGCTACCCCCCTGGCGGACCGGTTTGCAGCGCTGCGTGCTGCGTTCCTGACCTCACTGGAGGGCTGCGCCGAGATCATCCGGCCCGAGGCGGCGCGGCCCTTGCTGGAAGAGTTCGGCGCCTTCCTGGACGCCTCGGAACTGGCGCCGGAGCAGCTCTCCGCCGAGGTGCTGGAGTTCTACCTCTACGCCTGCGCCCGGGACGGCGCCGGCACCGCCGCCCTGGAGGAGCGGATCCTCGCCCTCAAGGCGCTGTTCGCGTGGGCCGCGCACACGAAGGCGGCACCGGACCTGGCAGCCGGGCTCGCCCCCCTCACCCGCAGGGGGGCGGCCCTGGCGGAGCTGATTTACCACCGGTGGCCGCCGGCCGGCCCGGTCTTCGTGCCGCTGAACCTGGACTAGAGGAGGTGCGCCATGGCCGACCCGTGGCTCCCGCTCCTGGACGCCCACTGGCGGGAGCGGATCACCTTCGCCCGTCCGGTGCCGGGCGTGGAGCTGGGCGTCGGCGCCTTCCGCCTGCCGCCCCACGTGCAGATCCCCCTCTTCGCCCACGAGGCCGAGGATGCGGTAAGCGACGAGGGGGTGGACTGGGCGGCGGTGGCGGAGGCGATGGTCTACGTGCTGGCCCACGCCCCCTCCGGCAGTCACGTTCCCTTCTACGCCGCCTTTCTCGGGGCCTGGCAGCCCGACGTAACCGCCTACCTGACCCAGCGGGGCGTGGAACTGGCCGCACAGGGCCAGTTCCGGGAGGCGCTGATCTGCCTGCGGGCGGCGACGGTGATCTCGCCTCTGGACGCGCTGGCCCACTACAACCTGGGGGTCTGCGCCCGGGAGTACGCCCGCTGGCTGGCTGAGGCGGACAAGCCCGAGCAGGCCCGGCGGGCCGGCGAGGCCGCCCTCGCCGCCCTGCGGAGGGCAGCCGCGCTCGACCCGCAGTTTGAGCCTGCGTATGAAGCCGTGCTGTCGGGGTGATGAGTGCCTGCCGCCCGGCCGGTTCATCCGGGCGCTGACCGGGCGGCCTTCTCGGACCGGCTGGTCCGTTGCCGGCCGGGTCCGGCTTCGCGAACTGAGCGGTCCGTGGCCGGCGGGATCCACCTCCACGAACTGGCCCACCCGTTGCCGGCCGGGTCCGGCTCCGCAGACTGAGCCGTCCGTGGCCGGCATCGGCGGCTCTGACCGTCCCGGCCGCTGGATCCCTTCCGAACTTGAACCGGGCGTCTCCGCCGCGCGCCGCTGCATCTCAGGCCCTCCTGGAGCGATGGCGCGGACGCGGATCCCAGACCCATCCCGCACTGGCGCTACGTCCATGCATCCCCGCTTGAGGAGGTATTCCTATGGTGTCGCTGGTGACGCTCCTGACCACCGCTCTGGTGCTCGGTGTGCGGCACGCTCTGGACCCCGACCACCTGGCCGCGGTCTCCACGCTGGTGGCCGAGGAGCGCCAGAGCTGGCCAGCCGCCCGCCTGGGCCTGATCTGGGGCCTCGGCCACATGCTCCCCATCGCCCTGGTGGGCCTGCCCGTGCTCCTGTTCCGGCTCGAACTGCCCGAGACCATGGAGAGCGTCGTGGACCTGGGCGTAGGCGTCCTGCTGGTGGTGCTGGGCGTGCAGGCGCTCTGGCGCCTCGTCCGGACGGACCTCCGGTTTGAAGTGCACGAGCACGACGGCCACGTGCACGCCCACCTGCACGGTTCCCGCCCCCACGATCATCCCCTACCTGGGCGGAACCGCCGCGGGCTGGTCACCTTTGCCATCGGCATGGTCCACGGCCTGGCCGGCAGCGGCGCCGCTGCCGTGCTCTCCCTCGCAGCCGCCCCCAATCTGATTTCGGGGGTGATCTACCTGCTGCTCTTCGGCCTCGGCACCTGCCTCGGGATGTTCGCCACCACACTGCTGGTGGCTGCACCGGCCGTGGTCGCGGCCTCCCGGTACAGGTGGGTGCATGCCGGCGTGCGAGCCGTGGCCGGCCTCGCCAGCATCACCGTGGGCGTGCTGCTCTGGGTGGAGATCGTGCCGACGCTGATGGCCTGAGCTTGACCACGCCGGGGGGTGCACGGCACGCCGTTGCCGCGCACCCCCGGCGTTTCCGTCTCCTGGCTGTTTCGACCGCGCTTGGACTCCCCTTCCGGGCCCGTCCTCCTTGAGTGCGGCATGCCTGTGGCCCGTGCGCACCCCAAGTGCTGCCTCATCAGGCAGCCCCGTGCTGTTGCGGCTTCCCTGCGTGTTCGGCACGCCCGCCCGTGCGTTTCGATCAAGCGCGTCCTCCGCAATCCCGCCTGCTCAGCGCGCCTGCGCCCGCTTTTCGTTCAGGATGTAGCGCAGGTGCCGCACGGTGATGCCCAGTCGCCGTGCGGCCTCCTCCCGGTCGCCGCCCACCGAGTCCAGCACGCGCCGGATCAGCTTGCGGGCCACGTGGTCCAGCGCCTCCTCCCAGCGGTTCATCCACTCCTTCAGGTCCAACCCGTCCTGGATGCTTACAGTGCGCAGGTAGCCCTGGGCCCACGCGTCCAGGAGCACCTCGGGCGCGGGAAGTTCCTCGGCCCGGGCGATGCGGCTCACCACGTCGGCGGGTGCCGGCCGGTCGCCGGCGGAGGCGGTTCCCGCCGGGGCCCGGATGCGGGCGGGCAGGTGCTCGGGGCCGATGACACCCCCGCCGGCGATGGTCACCGCCCGGGTGAGGGCGTTGCTCAGCTCGCGCACGTTGCCGGGCCAGTGGTAGGCGCAGAGTGCAGCCAGCGCCTCCGGAGAGAGCTCCGCCCTCCCGGGCCCCACCAGGCGGCGCAGGAAATGATCCGCCAGGACGGGGATATCCTCGGGCCGCTCACGCAGGCTCGGCAGGTGGATGGAGATCACGTCGAGACGGTAGAAGAGGTCGGCCCGGAACCGGCCTGCGCGCACAGCCTCCTCCAAGGGGACGTTGGTGGCGGCGATGATGCGCACGTCGGCACGCAGCTCCTGTTCGCCGCCCACCCGTCGGAACCGGCCGGTCTCCAGCAGCCTGAGCAGCTTCACCTGGACCTGCGGGCTCGCCTCGCCGATCTCGTCGAGGAAGAGCGTGCCGCGGTCGGCAATCTCGAAAATCCCTCGCCGGGTCGTGTCGGCCCCGGTGAAGGCGCCGCGCTGGTGGCCGAAGAGCTCGCTCTCCAGCAGGCTCTCGGGCAGTGCGCCGCAGTTGACGGCGATGAACGGCTGTTTGGCCCGGTCACTGGCCCGGTGGATGAAGCGGGCGAAGACCTCCTTGCCAGTCCCGGTCTCGCCCTGGATCAGCACGTTGGCGGCGGTGGCGGCCACCCGGTGGGCGAACTGGGCGAGACGCCACATGGTCGGGTTGATGCCCAGCACCAGCCCCACTTCCTCCGCCAGCGCCGCCACGGTGGACCGCTGGTGCCGGTGGGAGCCGCCCAGCACCCGCTCGAGGGCGCGCTCCAGCGCGTCCGGGTCCGCCGCCGGGGAAGGCACCACCTCCTCCGCCCCCAGACGCACCGCCTGCACCACCTCCTGCACGGCCGCCGGCTCTACCAGCACGACCAGCCGACAGGCGGGATTGCGCAGCCGCAGTCGCTCCACCAGTGCCAGTCGCCCCGTGTCGGGCACCCCGGTACCGACGATGGCCACGTCGGCCTGGCCCGCCACCTCCATCGCCTCGGCGCCGCTGCCCACCGCCACGGTGCGGCAGCCGCGCGCAGTGGCGCTCTCCACCAAGAGGGCGCGCAGGGGGTCTGCGCTCTCCACCACGAGTACGCAGAGTGGCCTCTCCATGCGTGAACGCCTCCCGGTCCGGGTCGCGCGGAGATGGGTGTGATATACTTCGGAATTCTCCTTTTATTTACGAAAACCTGCCTGGTTCTCAAGCCTGCTGGCCTGCGAACCGCCGGTCTCACAGGTGCCGTTCTTGCCCGGGCGGGTCTGTCCGCTATCTATCTACGTAGGTCGGGCCGGTGACCACAGGGCCCTCCGCCAGACCTTTGCTCCCCACCGCAACAGTAACGAGTTGAGCCACGCTCCAACCCCGGCGTGGCTCATTTCGTTACCCTTCGTGTTTCAACGAAGGTGCTCAGGATCGTGGAAGAGCTTCTCCATGATCTCGCCACCCGGGCTAAGACGGCGCAAGACCCCCTCCGACCCCACCCACGGCCGTCTTCAGTCACGGACACTGCCCTGCACCCCGCCGCAGCGGTAACGATTTGAGCCACGCCCCGACCCCGGCGTGGCTCATCTCGTTACCCTTCGTGTTTCAACGAAGGTGCTCAGGGTCGTGGAAGAGCTTCTCCAGGACCTCTCCACCTGGGCTGAGACGGCGCAAGACCCCCTCCGACCCCACCTACGGCCGTCTTCAGTCACGGACACCGCCCTGCACCCCGCCGCAGCGGCAACGATTTGAGCCACGCCCCGACCCCGGCGTGGCTCAAATCGTTACTAATCCGTCCGTGGCGTCAACTTCCACTCCGGAGCACGGTCCCTGAACGACAGCGTGGTCACCGATCTGGGACCATGCGCCAGGTGCCGAACTCCAGGGCGTACCCGGGAGGAACAGGTGTGTACCAATCCGGCGCGGGCCAGGTCCCCGTCATCCCGGCAGCTTCCGGCAGCGGCCGAAGCTCCTCCGCCCCGACGGCCTCGGGTACCGTTCCGCCACGCCCGCTCTCCCGCCGTAGTGTCAGCCGAGGCTTAACTCCGGCAGCCTCGGACGCCACTGGGGACCGCTGGTCTTCCCGCCACAGCGTTGACAGGGGGTCGCCGGAGACGGGTGCCGGCTCGTCCACAAGCCCCGGGTCAGTTTCTCCCGCCGGCCCGATTGCTGCGGCCCGCGGCACCGTGTGGACCTCCCACCCCTGATGAGCCCGCCCGGGCAGCATCTCCCGGCCCCTCTCGTCCTGCCTCGTGAGCGCCGGTCGCGTCACGATCACGTCGCCGTGGGTGACCCTGCGCATCGAGCAGGTGAAACGGGTCACGCTGTTCTCACCTCCCCCGCCAGTCTATGAGGCCGGTGACTGGCCATGCGGGGTGGACAGGACCCGGCCAGAGGGATCCGGGAAGCCCTCGGGCAGAGTGGTGATGACGAGCAAGGGCCGGGTGAGCCCGGCGACTGTCAACAAAAAGCATCCTGCCAAGAAGGGGGACGCCTTTTTCTGGACACTCCCGACAGACAGCGGCCTGCTCGAGCCCTGTCAGAGGTCACCGCCGAGACCCGGATGACTGGCTCGTGGTCTGTTGACGACGGGCAAGGGCCGGATGAGCCCGGCGACTGTCAAGAAAAAGCATCCTGCCAACAGGGGGGACGCCTTTTTCTGGACACTCCCGACAGACAGCGGCCTGCTCGAGCCCTGT
>NZ_JBFNEH010000059.1:0-17868 GCF_040797425.1 Symbiobacterium sp.
ACTTCATGCCTGGAACACCCCGCCAGGCCACCGTCCACCCAATCCTCGGCCCCCATGACATCACCCCCCGAACCGACGAAGCCGGCTCGGGGGTCTAACACCACCTGGCGTCGAACCAACTGGAAGGAATTCCCTCCTCCGCCACGAACTAGTCCCCGGAGGGATCGAGAAGGTGAAGAAGCGTTACCGCCCAAAGGAAGTCTTGATTCCCCGGGAGGTCGCCTTCCATCGTTCACTCAGCCCCTCGTCCAAGCTGATCTGGGCGGCACGGCAAGCAGCGCAAGACCGCAGGGAAATGCAGCAGATCACGTGCCTTTCCCGGGACGGTGTGATCCGTGCCGAACGCCAGTTGCGAGACGAGGGGCTGGACCAGTCGCCGCCGGTTCGGAGCAGCCGGGCTGGATGGGCCAGACTGCCCATCCCCCTGCTCAAGACCCGCGGCATCACCCCCCTGGCCAAGCTCTTCTTTGCCGAGGTCCAGCTTCTGCCGGGCTTCCGGTACCCGTCGATCACCACAACTTGGACAGACCTGCGGCGAGAAACGGACCTGTCACTCACCACCCTCAGGCAAGCCCTGAAGACCCTGGAAACACACGGGTGGGTATCAGTCGATCGTCCACGCCGGAAGGGCAGTTTCCAGATCACTCTTCGCAACCCCCATGCCGAGCGGGTTCGACTGGCAATCGCAGCCATCGAACGCCGGCTGCAGCGGGCACCGTTCCTCGGCGAGGCGCTCATGCGGGAGTACCTCACCCTCCTCGTGGACTGCGACGACTACGAGGATGATGCCTCTCCCGGATTCCTCGTCAACCCGTACACGAACGAGGAACTGCAGTTCGACCGCTTCTACCCACCCAACATCGCCTTCGAGTTCAACGGCCCCCAGCACTACGGCCCGACTCGCCTGTTCCCGGATGCGGAGGAGGCCAGACGGCAACGGGCACGCGATCTCATCAAGCTCGGCATCTGCGCCGAGCGCGGTATCCGCTTGGTGATCGTCCACGCCGAAGACCTCACGCTCGAAGGCATGCAGCGCAAGGTGAAAGGCCTCCTGCCCCTCCGCGACCTCGAAGGGATGGAAGAGATCATCGCCTACCTGGAGTGGCGCAGCGCCGGATACCGCCGTTCGGTCATGGCCCAGCAGGCATAGGGTGCGGCAAGGTTCGAGTCTCGACGGGCCGCACACGTCTGGCAACACACAGAAGCAGAAGCAGGCTGCACAAGGCTGTACATACACGCAAAACCCCCACCCGTCACGCAGACCGGTGGGGGTCAGTTTTCGACCCAGGCGGGGCGCAGCCCACCCAACGTGAGCCGCGCGGGCCCAAACCGGCTCCCAGAGCCTGGCCGGCACTCCCACCGTCAGTCGGATGTGCCGAGAACTCGCTCCCAGGCTCCAAGCAAGATTCGGATGGCCAGCCGGCCAGGGGCCGTATCACGGGACGCCTGCACCCATCTCCCGTTGCGCCAGGGCGATCGCACCCAGCACCCCGGCCCGGTCGCCCAGGGCCGGCGGCACGATGTACGAGTCGATGTCGTCCAGGATCGCCGGCGACTTCACGTACCCGTTCAGCAGCTCCTGCACCCGCTTCCGGATCAGCGGGAACAGGACCTCCTGGTGCATCACCCCGCCGCCCAGCACGAGGCGCTGCGGCGAGAGGATAAGGATGTAGCTCACCAGGGCCTGTGCGATGTACTCCGCCTCCAGCGCCCAGGCGGGATGGTCCGGCGGCAGGTTCTCCGCCCGCGTCCCCCAGCGCTTCTCCAGCGCTGGCCCGGAGGCCAGCCCCTCAAAGCAGTCGCCGTGGTACGGGCAGACGCCCGGGAAGGGGTCTCTCTCCCGGTCGCGACGAACGTAGATGTGGCCCATCTCGGGGTGGACCAGGCCGTGCATCAGCCGCCCGCCCACCAGTGCCCCGCCGCCGATGCCCGTGCCCACCGTGAGGTAGACGCACGTGTCACACCCCTGGGCGGCGCCCCAGACGTACTCGCCCAGCGCCGCCGCGTTCACGTCGGTGTCGAAGGCGATCGGGACGCCCAGGGCCTCCAGCAGCCGCTGCCGGATGGGGGTGTTCCGCCAGCCCGGCTTCGGCGTCGAGGTGATGGTGCCGTAAGTCGGAGAGGCCGGGTCGGGGTCGGTGGGGCCGAACGACCCGATGCCGATGGCCGCCACCGGCTCCGGTTGGCTGCGGAAGTACTCGATCACCCGAGCGATGGTCTCCTCCGGGGTGGTCGTCGGGAAGCGGGTCACCGCCCGAAGGTCGTCGGGCCCCGTGCCCACGGCGCAGACGAACTTGGTTCCTCCAGCCTCGATGCCTCCGAATAGTGCCATGATCTCACGCTCCCGTTGGCCGTAGTGCGGCTTCGTTGACCGCGGGGTGGCCCTGACCCGGCACTGGGGAGATCGGCGGGCGGCCACCGAACTGAAACGAGGGAGGCCAGCGACGCCCGTGGGGATGGGCACCAGGACCGACCAGCCCCGGCCCCGGACGGCGAACGCTTACCGGGCACCTGCGGCGCCACGTCCCGAGGTGCGGCGCAGACCCAGGAGCACGAGCCCGACCAGGACCGCCAGGCCGCTCAGGACGGCGACCAGAATGCCGGGCCGCCCGGCCAGTGAGGCCGACGCCGTCGCCGCGGGCGCCTCCGCCAGGATCACACCCGACAGCGGCGCCAGATCCAGCGTCACGTGGCCGCCCGTCACCTCCACCTCCCGGCCGGTCAGCTCGTCCCGCAACCGGGTGCCGTCGGCAAAGCCCAGCGGGGTCACGTCCACCGCCAGGCCGGTCACCGGGTCGGTGGCGTTGGTCAGCACCACGACCACCCGGTCCCCGTCGGCCGCCCGGCCGTAGGCGTACTCCGTGCTCGTGGCCAGCAGCTCCTCCACCGTCCCCCGGCGCAGGGCCGGATGCGCCTGCCGGATCGCATTCAACTGCCGCACCAGGTCGGTCACGTCGGGGTTCTGCTCCTCGCCCCAGGGGAAGTCGTTCCGGTTGTAGGGGTCGTTCAGGCCCTCCATGCCGATCTCGGTGCCGTAGTAGACGATGGGGATGGAGCGCTGCGTGAAGAGGAAGGTGAGCGCCAGCTTCAGCCGCTCGATCGGGCGGTCTTTCGCCTCGCTGACGAACCGGGTCATATCGTGATTGTCAATAAAGCCGCCCATTTGGTAGGGATTCGCCAGCGTGGCCCCGACCGCCTTCACCTGATTGGCCAGTTGGCGCATCGACCCGCCCTGTGCGAGGGCGGAGCGGAGGGCGGCGTTTGTGGGGAAGTCCAGCACGGCGGCAACGCCCGCGTCCTGATAGGCCGCCAGCTTCCAGGGGGCGTTCTCCCACACCTCGCCGATCAGCCAGAAGCCCGGCTTGATCTTCTGCAGTTCCGCGCTATACCAGGTGAAAAAGTCGCGGGGCACGTGCTTCACAGTGTCGATGCGGAAGCCGTCCACGTCAGTCGTCTCGATCCAGAACCGGCTGTAACTCAGGATGTACTCCCGCACCTCGGGGTTGGACTGGTCGAAATCGGGCAGGTCGTAGAGCCAGCCCTCCTGCACCTGCTTCTCGTCCGACCAGTTGCTGATGGCCTTCTTCGGGTGGAACCAGTCCGGGTGCTCGCTGACCAGCGGGTTCAGCGGCCCGGTGTGGTTGACCACGATGTCGAAGATGACCTTCATGCCCCGCCGGTGGGCCTCCTCCACCAGTTGCTTCACGGTCTCGTTGGTGCCGAAGTGGGGGTCGGTTTCGAAGAAGTCCACCGCACCGTAGCCGTGGTAGTCGTTGCCCGCGTTTTTCACGTGCGGGGTGATCCAGATGGCGGTGAAGCCCAGAGACTGGATGTAGTCCAGCTTGTCGATGATGCCCTGGATGTCGCCGCCGTGCCACGCCCGGGGGTTCCGGGGGTTGACGGCCCCGTCGTTGCTGGGGTCGCCGTTGTGGAAGCGGTCGATCATGATGAAGTAGATGGTCTCGTCCTGCCAGGTGCGGTCGGACGTCTCCGCAGCGGGCGGGCTACCTGCGGGTGCAGCCAGGAGACCGGCTGTGGACGGGGTCCCAGAGGCTACCGCAACGGCGCCGGCCGCGGCGGTGGCGTCGAACGCCGTTGCCGGAGCGACGGCCAGAGTGCCGGAAGAAGCACCAGCGGCAGACGCCGCGGCGGCTTCGGCTGCGGGGGCCGCCACACGGCCCGCCGGCGACGCTTCGGTGGCAGAAGCGGCAGACGCCACCCCGGAAGGTGACGTCGCCGCAGCCACAGGCCCGGACAAGCACGGCAAGGCAGCCGACCCGGCCGCCAGCGCCGCTCCAGCCGCCAGCGCCGCCAATATGCGCCGAGTGCGCGTCATATCCGCACCACCCCTTCCATCCACGCCGGGGCCAGCACCGCCAGCCCCAGCGGAGGCAGATGCAAGGTAGAGGTGCCCGCAGGCTGCGCGGGCACGCCCGCCGCAGGCCCCGCGACGGGCCCCCCCGCCCGCCGGACCAGCCGCACGACCCGTGAACAGTCCGCGGAGCCAGCCGTAAGCCCGGGGTCAGGGCTGGCAACCGGTCCGGCAGCCGGACCTCCGGCCGGCCGCTCCAGCCGCCCGGTCTGCATCTCGCCCGCCAGCAGGTCCACCCAATCACCCGGAGGCAGGTCGAGCGAGACGGGGTCGGCGCCGCCGTTCAGCACCACCAGCAGCCCCTCCTCGCAGGCGGGGCGCTCGGGGGAGTAGGCAGGCGTCGGGAGCCGCAGGTAGGCCAGCACATCCCTCTCCGCCTGCACCGTCTCCCAGGCGCCCTCGTTCAGCCACGGGAAGGCGCGGCGGATGCGGCCGAGCCGGCGGTAGAGGCTGAGCAGGCCCAGGTCCCGGGGCTCCTCGTCGTTCCACGGGTAGCAGCGGCGGCAGTCGGGATCATTCCCTCCCTCCAGCCCCACCTCGTCGCCGTAGAGGATCATCGGCACGCCCTCGCAGGTGAGCAGCAGCACCGCCGCCTGGGCCGCCCGCTCCCGGGAGCCGACGAGCGTCCGCACCCGGGGCGTGTCGTGGGTGGAAAGCATGCGCACGAGCCCGCGGGCTGCCTCGGCGGTGTAGCGGAAACGCAGGCGGGTGAGCCGGCGGTCGTAGGCCCGGGCGTCGATCCGCCCCGTCAGCCAGGCCAGCGTCGCCTCCCGCCACGGATAGTCCATCACCGAGTCGAACTGGTCGCCGTTCAGCCAGTCCAGGGCGTCGTGCCAGACCTCGCCCATGATGAAGGCGTCAGGCTTCACGGCCTTCACCCGCTCCCGGAAGGCGCGCCAGAAGCGGTGCCCGACCTCGTCGGCCACGTCCAGCCGCCAGCCGTCGATGCCCGCCTCCCGGATCCAGTGCACCGCCACCTGCAGCAGGTACTCGGCCAGCTCCGGGTTGGCGCTGTTCAGCTTGGGCATGGTGGGCACACGAACCGCGAAGGTCTCGTAGTTGCAGGCCGCCACGTCCACCGGGAAGGAGTGCAGGTCGTAGAACCAGTCCCGGTACGGCGAGTCAGGCCCCCGGGCGATCACGTCCTGGAAGGGCGCCCAGAGCGCGCCGGAGTGGTTGAAAACGGCATCCAGGACGAAGCGCATGCCCCGCCGGTGCGCCTCCGCCACCAACTCGGCCAGCTCGCCCTTGGTCCCGAAAGCCGGATCGATCTCGTAGTAGTCGGTGGTGTCGTACTTGTGGTTGGACGGGGACCGGAAGATGGGCGTGGTGTAGATGCAACCGACCCCCAGGTCCTCCAGGTAGCCGAGGCGCTCCCGGATGCCCGCCAGGTCGCCGCCGGCCACATACCGGCGGGTGGGCCGCTCGCCCCAGGCCCCGGTGCCCGGCGGGTCGTTGGCCGGGTTGCCGTTGCAGAAGCGGTCGGGGAAGATCTGGTAGAGGATCGCCCCCCGCAGCCAGGCGGGCTGCCGGAACCGGTCGCCCCGGTGGATGTAGGCATACTGGAAGAAGTCGCGGTCGGGTCGGGACTCGCTCAGGCCGGACTCGGACAGCCACACGATGGCCCCGTCCCGCCCCTCCAGGCGGAAAAGGTAGCGCACCCGCCTTGTCGGCGCCGGCAGGGTTACGCCCCAGTACTCATGCAAGCCGTCGCCTCCCAGCGGTGCGAGGGGCAGGGAGGCGTTGTTCTCCGGCGGCCAGGCGTACCGGTCGCCGTAGTAGCATTCGGCAGCGGCCAGGTCGCCTTCGGCCGCCTTCAGGATCACGCGCAGGTGTCCGTCGCCCACCGGATAGGCGAAGGGGGCGGTGCACCGGTGCTGCAGGGCCGCCAGTTGCATGGGCTCCCTCTCCTCCTATCCCTTGACCGCGCCGCGGGTGAGGCCGGACTGGACCAGGTTCTGGGCCAGCATCCAGATGCCCGCCAGCGGGAACGCGGTGACCACCACGGCCGCGGAGAGCTTGCCCCAGGCGGTGGAGTAGGCGTTGGCCGAGAAGGACCGGAGGCCCTGGGCCATCAGCCAGTGGTCAGGATTCTTGAGCAGGGCGCTGGACATCACGAACTCGCTGAACACGCCCATGAAGCTGAACAGGAAGAGCACCGCCAGCATGGGCACCGACAGGGGAACGATGATCAGCCGGAAGACCTGCCAGTCGTTGCAGCCGTCCACCTTGGCCGCCTCGTCCAGGTCCCGCGGGATGCTGTCGATGAAGCCCTTGAGGAGCCAGATCGACCAGGCGCTGGCGCCCATCGACGAGAGCAGGAACCCGAAGAGGTTGGCCAGGTTCAGCTTGAACAGCACGAACTGGATGGCCGCCAGCGAGACCATGGAGGGCATCATCTGCAGGATCATGAGGGTGCGGATGCCGTTCTTCCGCCCCCAGAACTTGAGGCGGCTGAAGGCGTACGACGCGGTGAGCGTCACCGCCACCTGCAGGATGCCCACGGTGGTGCCGATCAGCAGGCTGTTCTTCAGCCAAATCGGATAGCGGCTCTCCGTGAAGAGCGCACGATAGTTGTCGAAGGTAAAGAGCCTCGGGTCGGGCAACATCCGCTTCACGGCGAAGGCGTCGCCCTTCTGGAAGGAGGACGCGACCACCGAGAAGAGCGGGAACATCACCAGGAGGATGACGACCCAGATGATGATCCGGGAGGTCCAGAGCCTGGCCCGCTCGTACGGGCGGAGCTTCGTCCGATGACGCGCCATGTCCTCAATCCTCCTCCGCAAAGGCCCCGGTCATCTTCATGTTGATCAGGCTGATCACGGCCACGATGATGAAGAGGAGCAGCGACAGCGCCGCCGACAGGCCGTACCGGTACTGCTGCACCGTGAGCTTGTAGCCCACCGAGACCAGGATGTCGGTGTAGCCGGCCTGGAAGGCGCTGAGGCGCACCGGGCCGCCGTCGGTCATGAGGAAGGCCGTGCCGAAGTTGTTGAAGTTGTGGGCAAAGGAGCTGATCATGAGCGGCACGGTCATGCGGGTCAGCAGCGGGAAGGTGATGTTCCGGAACTGCTGCCACGGGGAGGCGCCGTCGATCTCGGCGGCCTCGTAGAGCCCGGTGTCGATGGATTGCAGGGCGCCGAGGCAGACGGTCATGAACCAGGG
Organism: Symbiobacterium sp.; assembly: GCF_040797425.1. Taxonomy (NCBI): domain Bacteria; kingdom Bacillati; phylum Bacillota; class Clostridia; order Eubacteriales; family Symbiobacteriaceae; genus Symbiobacterium; species Symbiobacterium sp. The sequence continues at coordinate 7,538 of NZ_JBFNEH010000059.1, forward strand.
AAAGCCCAGCCACAGGTTCACCAGCAGCACCGAGATCCGGGCCAGGAGGGGATCCTGCAGCCAGGGAATCGGGGGAATCCCGAAGAGCGTACCCAGGGCCACGTTGATCGCGCCGGAGCTGGTGTTGAGCAGACCCCGCCACGCCAGCACCGCCAGGGTGCCGGGGATGGCCCAGGGGATGATGAGGATCGCGCGGTAGAGGTTCGACTCCCGCATGTGCGGGTTATTGAGCAAGATCGCCAGGAAGAGGCCGAAAGTAAACTGGGTCAGCACGCTGAACAGCGCGTAGATGATGTTCCAGCCCAGAACCGGGAAGAAAGCCTTGGAGAACGAACCCGTGAAGATTTCCACGAAGTTCTGGAACCCGACCAGCTTTGGTCCGGTGCGGAAGGTATACAGGTTGGCGTCGGTAAACGCCAGGTAGATGGTGAAGACCATCGGGAAGATGGTCAGGAAAAGGATGGTGATCAGGGCGGGCGAGAGGTAGGCATAGGGGGCCAACCGGCGACGAAGCGATTGCATCGAAGATCCCTCCCGGGGGGTGGATCGGCCACGGGGCGAGAGCAAGGGGGGCGGGAGGTCCCGCCCCCCTCCGCTCACGCTACTGCATGGCCGCGACCGCCTCGTTGATGGCCTGCACAGCCTGCTGTGCAGCCTGCTCCGGGGTAGCCTGCTGCGTCACGACCAGGTCGATCATGTTGGCCGCCGGGGTCCAGACGGCCGACATCTCCGGGATATTGGGCATCGGATGGCCGTTCTTCGCGCTCTCGGCAAAGCCCGGCAGGTACTTGTTGCTCTCGAGGGCGGAGGCCATCGACTTCTGGGCCGGGATGCGGTTGCCCACCGAGACCAGCTTGTCCGGCACGTTCTCCTGCAGGTACTTGACCAGATCCCAGGCCTCCTCCTTGTGCTTGGAGTCGGCGCTCACGAAGGCGCACTGCACGCCCACGAACGGGGTGAACGGCTGGCCGCTCGGCATCTTGGGCATCGGGGCGATGCCGAAGTCGACGCCGGCGTCCTCAAAGCCTTTCACGTCCCAGGAGCCGGAGAGGTAGAAGGCGATGTTGTTCGCCTGGAACTCGGCCTTGGCCATGTTGTCATCCACGTCGCTGGGCATGAGGTGGTACTTGTTCACGAAGTCGCTGAGCAGCTGCAGGCCGGCGATGGCGCCCTCGCTGGCGAGGCCCACGTCGTTGGGGTCGAGGTTGCCGCCGCCCTTGTCCTTGAAGACGTACCCGCCGCTGCCGGCGATGAAGCCGTAGGTGAAGTAGAAGTCCTTCACCTTGTACATGAAGCCCTTCTCCTGGGCCAGGGCGAGGAAGTCGTCCCACTCGGTGGGAGGCTCGCTCACCAGCGCCTTGTTGTAGAAGAGCGCCACGGCCTCATACGAGATGGGGACCGCGAACTTCTGGCCCTCGAAGGAGACGGCGTTGATCGTCACCTGCTCGTAGTCGCTGTCGTTGATCACGCCGTCAGGCACGGGCTCCAACAGGCCGGCCTTCCAGAACGGGCCGAGGTTGTCGTGGGGCAGGCCGTACATGATGTCGGGGCCCTGGCCGGCGGTCGCAGCGGCCGCGTATTCCTGGAAGCCGGTCTGGTCCTCAAGCACCGTCACCTTGTTGCCAGTCTTCGCCGCCCACTCGTCGGCGACCTGCTGCACGACTTCCACCTCAGGGGTGGTCAGGTGCGACCAGACGGTCAGCTCAACGGGTTCCTTGCTGGGGGTGGACTGGGTCGGCTGCTCCTGTTGCTGCTGCGAGCCCCCCTGGTTCTGAGTTTGCTGTGACGAGGATGAGGAGCCGCACCCTGCAAGGGCGAAGGAGAGCATCAGAACCGTGAGGGCGCCAGCGAGCCACTTCCTGGTACGCATTCAGAACACCTCCACACGATCTCGATGGGTCTATGTGAGAGCCGCGCGGGCTCAGGAACACCGTGCGTTGATGTCGGCCCCGGTCCGCCTGCCCGACCGGAAGCGAACCGGACAGGCCGGGGGAATCTGGGCGGTTCGGGACACCGCCTGTCCATGGGGGATCGGAACCGCTCGTCAGCCGGCCGCTGCGGGGTCAGCCCATCGCCGGATCGGCGGCGTCAGCGCCTTGGGTCAGGGTGCCATCCGGAAGCGCAGTTCGGCCGCGATGGGGCCACCGTCGGCGGGGGCAGGAAGGACCACTTCCACCGCACCGTCCGCAGCCCGGGTGAAGTCCACGGGCTCGCCGTCCCGCTCCACGGCCTCCACCCGGCCGGGGGCAAAGAGCCGGACGATCAGCCGCTCCCGGGCGGGGCGGTAGCCGCCCTCCGGGGCGCCGATGCGGAGCCGCACCTCGCCGGGGGCGCTCTCCAGCCGCACCGGCGTGATGGAGCAGCGGCCCTCCCGGTAGCCGTAGCCCTCGCCCTCGTCCTCGTACAGGTCCAGGGCACCGTCGGCGCCGGCGTACACCTGCAGGGTCAGCTCCGCCGGGGCGGGCTGGTCGGTCCACTGCCGGACGGGCCCCATGGGCAGGATCGCCCCGGCCCGCACGAAGAGCGGCATCCGCTCCAGCGGCGCCTCGGCCACGATCCGGGCCGGCCCGTTCACCCGGGCCCCGGTCCAGAAGTCCACCCACTCCCCGGCCGGCAAGTAGACCAGCCGCGCCCGGGCGCCGGGCTGGTAGACCGGGCAGACCATCAGGTCCTCGCCCAGCAGGAACTGGTCGGAGAGGTTGGCGGTCTCGGGGTCGTCGGGGTACTCCATCAGCAGCGGGCGCATCACCGGCAGCCCGGTCTGGCTGCACTTGTAGAACTCGTTATAGAGGAAGGGCAGGAGCCGGTAGCGCAGCGTGATGTACCGGCGGGCGATCTCCTCCACCTCCGGCCCGAAGGCCCAGGGCTCCTGGTCCGCCGTGCCCATCGCGCTGTGGTTGCGGCAGAAGGGAAGGAAGGCGCCGAGCTCAACCCAGCGGGCGAAGAGCTCGCCATCGCAGTCCCCCTGGAACCCGCCGATGTCCACGCCCACGAAGGGGACGCCGGAGAGGCCCATCCCCAGCAGCATGGGCACCGTGATGAGCAGGTGTTCCCACCAGCTGTGGTTGTCGCCCATCCAGACGGCGGCGTAGCGCTGGATGCCGGCGTAGCCCGAGCGGGTGAGCAGGAAGGGCCTGCGGCCGGGGAGAAGGCGCCTCAGCCCCTCGTAGGTGGCCCGGGCCATCAGGAGGCCGTAGGCGTTGTGCAGCTTGTCGTGGCTGATCCGCTCGCCCTCCTCCCCCTGCACCGCCGTGGAGGGCAGGGTCCGGCGCTCGTTGAAGACCGCCGGCTCGTTCATGTCGTTCCAGATGCCGGCGACGCCCACCTCGGTCACCAGGCCCCGGTGCAGGTCGCCCCACCAGCGCCGGGTGGCCGCCCGGGTGAAGTCGGGGAAGGCGGAGCGCCCGGGCCAGACGTTGCCGATGCAGAGCTCGCCGTCCTCGTGGCAGATGAAGTGCCCCCCGGCCACGCCCTCCTGGAAGACGGGGTAGCGACCGTCCACCTTCACCCCGGGGTCCACGATGGTGACGGTGCGGAAGCCCTGCGCCGCCAGGTCCGCCACCATGCCCTTCGGGTCGGGGAAGCGCTCCGGATGCCAGGTGAAGACCCGGTAGCCGTCCATGTAGTCGATGTCCAGCCAGATGGCGTCGCAGGGGATCTGCCGCCGGCGCAGCTCCGCGGCCACCTCGCGCACCCGCGACTCGGGGCAGTAGGTGTAGCGGCACTGGTGATAGCCCAGGGCCCACAGGGGCGGCAGCTCCATGCGGCCGGTGAGTTCGGTGTAGCGCGCCAGCAGCCTCTTCACCGTGGGGCCGGCGAAGAAGTAGGCGTCCAGGTAGTCGTCCTCCGCCCGGATCGCGCAGAGGTCCGGCTGCTCCCTGGCGAGATCGCACCAGATCCGGGCCGTGCTGTCCACGAAGAGGCCGTGGGCCCGGCAGGACTGCACCGTAATGAGGAACGGGATCGACTGGTAGAGCGGGTCGCGGTCCGGCGTGTGCAGCGACTCGTCGGTGGCCCAGAGGGTGAGCTTGCGCCCCCGCTTGTCGAGGAAGCCCATCTTCTGGCCGAGGCCGTAATAGCGGGCGTCGGGGGGCGCCGCCTGCTCCCAGGCCACGGTCCCCTCGTCCCACGTAAGCCGGACCGGACCGGCCAGCAGCCGGCCGGCGCGGTCGTAGAAGCGGAGGCTCAGCGTGGCCCGCTCCACCTCCACCGCCATCTCCGGGGAGATGAGGCGCAGCGCATTCTCGTCCTCTTCCAGCCGGGCCTCCACCTCACCCCGGTTCAGGGGCAGCACGGCCACCGAGGTGCGCAGGCGCCGGCCGTCAGGCAGCAGCGTGATGCGCACCAGGTCGGGGGCCAGGAAGCGCAGCGTGATCTGTGCACCGGCGGTCTGGAGCGTCAGGGTTCCGGCGGTGAGTTCGTACCGGCGCAGGAGGCCGACTGCGTGCACGTCAAGCACCTCCGTTGCAATCGAGCACTGGCCTGCTCTGCGGGGCGGGCGTTGACCCTCTGAGGCGCGCAATCGTTTGCATGCGGGCCGATCCCTACGGGGGCCGCCCCTGCCAGGTGGCGGCAGGCACCAGTGCAATCGTCTGCACAAGGGATTCTTCTCCGACGGGGGATCTTCCTGCCACACGGGAGCGCTGGAAGCAAAATGGTCATCGGTGAGACGCTGAAATAGACCGGAGGATGGCCCGCGCAGCCCCAAAGGACAGGGCTGAGAGGCACTTCCGGACTCCTCTGCACCCGTCTGCGACCACCCCGTCCGGCCGCCGGAGGACTTGTTCCAATAAATCGCGGTGTAAACTTCCCTGGGATGCAGGAGTCTGGAGACGGGCGTTGAAATGAGCGGGTTAGCGCAAACGTTTGCAGACGACCGCAGTGCGTGTTCCGCCGCCGCGCGGGGCCCGGCTGCTCCGAGGAGGTGTCAGCATGGCCACAATCAAGGACGTGGCCCGTCTGGCGAAGGTCTCCCCCTCCACCGTCTCTCGGGTGATCGCGGGCTCCAGCCGCATCAGCCCCGAGACGCAGGCGCGGGTCCGGGAGGCGATGAGGGCCCTCAATTACTATCCGAATGCCAACGCCCGCAGCCTCGTGCGCAAGTCCGCCAACGCGGTGGGCGTGATCATCGCCCGCCCGGCCGAGCAGGCCTTCGCCAACCCGTTCTTCCCGGAGGTGCTCCGGGGCATCGGGGCGGAGCTGCATCGGAACGGATACGACTTGGTACTCTCCATGACGGCTACGCCCGACGAGGAGCACCACGCCTGCCTGCGCCTCCTCAGGCAGCAGCGGGTCGACGGCGTGATCCTCACCTCCTCCCGCATCCGGGACACGCTGCTGGGAAAGCTGACCGCCGAGGGGTTCCCCTTCGTGCTGATCGGCCGGGGCGACCCGGGGCAGCCGATCAGCTGGGTGAACAACGACAACGTGGCGGTCGGTGAGATGGCCGTCGAGCACCTGGTGGGCCGCGGCCACCAGCGCATCGCCATCATCAACGGACCCGCGGAGCTCACCGTGTCCGTCGACCGCGGCCAGGGGTTCCGCCAGGCCATGGCCCGGTACAAGCTCCCCCTGCCGCCGGAGTACGAGGTCGAGGGCCAGTTCACGAAGGAGGGCGGCTACCGGGCGATGGTCGGGCTGCTGTCACTGCCCGAGCCTCCCACCGCCGTCTTCTGCACCGACGATGCGATGGCCGTCGGCGCCCTGATGGTGCTGAAGGAGCGGGGGCTCACCCGCAAGGTGGCGGTGATGGGGGTCAACGACGACCCGCTGACCGCGCTCCTGGACCCGCCGCTCTCCACCGTGCGCATTCCCATCTTCGACATGGGCATGGCGGCGGCCGGCCTTCTCCTGGACAGCCTGAAGCACGGGGTAACCGGCCCGCGGCAGGTGGTCCTGCCGAGCCAGCTGGTGGTGCGGGAATCGACGAACTGGACGTTGTAGCAAATCAGGCGGCCTCGCCAGGCGCGAGACCGCCTTCTTCTTCCGGGGGTTCGGGCAGGCGTACGGCCATCAGCCGAAACGGGCTGGCGGCGGGCAGGTATACCATTCAGGGCCAGGCTCGGCACAGCGACCCCGGAGCCCGGGGACCCGGAACCACACGGCGGGCTCTACTTGCGGCAACTTGTCGGGGAACCACGGCCGCAGGAGAGCGTACGCGATGGTCGCCGAGAACAGCCAGACCATCTGCCGGTACGGCTCCGGGCGCTCCACCGGCAGCCGGTACAGGACCTTGTCGCCCAGCCACGGCGCAGGAAAGAACACGCATAAGAAAGTGCCGGCGAGACTGAGCAGACGCTTCACGAGCGACACCCCCTGCCCGTGAACCCGTATCGGCCGTGCGTCGCTCCAACAGACCCCTGATGGCACGCGGCTTCGCCCGTCCGCCGGGTGACAAGGCGGGCCGTTCCGGTTAGGTTCACGAAACACCCCGGGCGTCTCACTCTTCTGCTAAAATGGCAGCAGGGGGGACAATGCCCATGAGCCGACCTTTCCTCGTACTCAACCTCGACGATACGCTCACCTGGCAGTCGCGCCTCCTGGCGTCGCCCCACGAGTGGGTCGACCTCCGCCACCTGACGGGGAAGAAGTCCTGCGCCACGCCCGAGGCCCTGTCCGCCATCGCCGCGGCCCTGGAGCCCCACCGGGATGTACCCCTCGGCTACTGGGGCACCGGCGAGTACCACTACGTCACATTGCTCCGGCTGCAGTCGCTGCGCCAGCCGGTTTCGCTGGTCCTCTTCGACCACCACCACGACGCCTCGCCCGTGCAGGGGGGCGTCGTCACCTGCGGCGACTGGGTGCGCCACGCGCTGGCCCTGCCCTGGGTCCGGCGCGTGGTGTGGGTGGGCGGACGGGAGCCGGAACTCCAGCGCTACCTTCCCCACCCCCGCATCCTGCGGGTCCCGGAGCCGGCGCCGCCGGCTCGCTTCGCCGAGTGGGCCGACCGCACACTGCCCGGCTCAGACATCTACATCTCGGTGGACAAGGACGTACTGGCACCGGACGATGCGGTGACCACCTGGGGGGCGGGCGACCTGCCTCTGGCCGACCTGCTCTCCTGGCTGCACCTGCTGGGCCGCCACCGCCGCATCGTCGGGGCCGACGTATGCGGCGAGTGGGAGATCTCGCCCACCCAGGTCGTGCCCAGCCTCCAGGACCGGGCTGCAATCCGGCGCAACGAACAGGCCAACATCGCCATCCGGGACGCGCTGGCGCCCGTCCTGCACGGCAGCCGCCTCACCGGGGTGGGGCGCACGGACTGAGGGTCACCCGCCCGCCGGGGTCACCGCGCCGCCAGGGTGTCCAGCGCGCGCACCACCAGCGTGGCGGCCTCGGCCCGGGTGGCCGTCAGGCGGGGACCAAAGGTGAAGCTCCCGCCCTCCCCGGGGTATCCGACAATCAAACCCGATCGCACGGCCTCGGCCACGTGCCGGGGCCAGCGCCATTGATAGGCGTCCGTGAACCGCCGGCCTGCGATCACCGCCGTACCGCCGGCCACGGAGAGCGGCGTCGCCAGCGCCTGCTCCTCCAGCCCCAGGGCCCGCACCAGCATCACGGCGATCTCCTCGCGCGGAATCCCCTGATCGGGTTCGAACCGGCCACCGGGGTAGTCCCCGGGGTTCACGATCCCCGCCGCGACCGCCGCACCCAGGTAGCCGCCGGTGGCCACCCAGTGCCCCGCCGTATCGGCAAAGGCGCCGGACGCGTCATCCGGCCGCAGCGGGAGGTTCAGGGCAGAGACCAGCATCCGCACGAAGGCGGCCCGGGTCAGGGTGTCGTTGGGCCGGAACGTGCCGTCGCCGTAGCCGAAGACCGCCCCCATCGCCAGCAGCCGGGCGATGGGCTCCTCGGCCCAGTGACCGTCGATGTCCTGCTGCCCGCCAATCGTCCGGGATAAGTAGAGCCGACCGCCTGTCTGCCGTATTTCGGCCCCCAGCAGTGCGGTGGCGAACGCCGCATCCACGTAGGTCTGTCCGTCCCGCTGCAGGACCGGCAGCGCCAGCCGCAGGGGCCGTCCCTCCACGCTGGCTGTGGTCCGGCCCAGCGTGTAGTCGCCCACCCGCTCCCCTGACGAAGCGCTGGCCCAACGCCACCAGGTCCGGCCGATTGCCTCCACCTGCTCGGGAGTCGCCGACCACTCCCGGAGTACCGACACGGGCAGCAGCACGACCCCGCTCGCGTGAACCAGCGCCGGATGGGGGTACACCATGCCGCGCACGACCAGCGGGAGAGCTGTGAAGACCTGCCCCCCGGGGGGTGAGAGTTGCTCGGTCCCGGTCAGGAAATTCGGCCAGGTTTCCTCGAGGCCGCCGGGGGTCACCACCAGCAGGTCGGCCGGTCCCCCCTGGTAGCCCCGGGGCAGCCGGAAGCGCAGGGCCGTGTCGGACTCCCGCACCAGTCCCTCCACGGGCAGCCCGCCCAGGTAGACCTTGACCCCCTGCGGGAACCCGTGCCCTTCCACGCGGATGAATGAAACGCGGTTGTCGCTCTGGTAGGCGATGGTGCGGCGGGTGACCACCGGCCGCACTTCGGTCGCGGTCCGGAACGACCAGGTGTACTCGAACGTCTCGGGACCGTTCCCCTGATCGACCACGCCGGCGAGCGTCACGGTGTAGCTGGCCCCCGTGCGCAGCGGCTCCCTCGGGATGAGGGCCACGGTGTCGGACAGGTTGCGGTCGCGCACCGGGTCGAAGGGCAGGGCGGCCACCTCGCCGTCGGGGCCCTTCAGGCTCCACCGGATGAGGCGCAGTTCCCGGGGGGCGTTGCCGAAGGTCAGGGTGATCGGGTACCCCACGGGCCCGGTCACCCCGGGGTGCACGGCCAGGGGGTCAGGCGTCTCCAGGCCGTCCCAGAGGGGCGGTACGGTCTCTCCGGGCGCCGGCCACTGCACCACCCGATCCTGCCGCTCGTTGGGACCCAACAGAGCCACGTTCACGCGGTGCCCTGCGGCGGAGGCCACCCCGTAGCCGAAGTCGCGCATGCCCGGGTGGATGAGGGGGATGCGGTGGTAGAGCGTGTCGATCCAGCCCGCCACCGCCTCTTCGGCCCGCACTTCGAAGTTGATGACCTCGGCGGTCCCGCCGTCGTAGGCGAAGTAGCACGCCCGGTTGCCCGGAGTCTCGCCAAAGTACCCCGGCGTGCCGGGCGGCTGGTAGTGCGCATTTTCTTCCGCCTGAGCGGGGTTCTTGGCCAGGTAGTCGGCGTGCTTCTGCGCTGCTGCCGCCAGACGGGCATCACGCTCCATCGCCGGGACCCCGGCTACCCGCCGGTAGCGGTTGACGGCCGCCAGGGCCGCCTGCTCCTCCAGGGCGGCGGAGGGCAAGTCGGCGGGCGAGCCCTGCTCCACGGTGAACTCAAACTCCGAGGTGAGGGGCAAATAGGTGTAGCCCGGCCGGTCCGGCGCAATCCGGACCACCAGACGCACACGATGCACCCCCGGCGCCAGGGGCTCCGGAGGATCGTAGTAGACGAGGCCGGTCCCGTCCCATCGGGGCACGACCGGGCGCCCGTCCAACCACATCTCCGCACCGGTGATGCGATCGCCCGGGTCCAGCATCACCCGCTGTGCAATGCGGGGTCGCGCCCAGCCCACGCTGCCCTGCGGCACGGGCGCGTAATATGTGAAGGCGGAGGCGAGCTCCGCCCAGAGCATCACAAACGCCACGGCCAGCAGGGCCACGCGACTCAGACGCCGCCGCACGTGACCACCTCCCTTCAGGTGAGACGTGAGACGGATAGGGGGTAGTTCCGTCAGAGTGGAAAAGACCGGGGGTGGGCGGCGGGCCGTTTGTCAGGCCGGCCGTGCAGCCGTGGCGCGGGAAAGTCAGCCCTGCCGCGCCCGGCAGACCCGACCGTTCCATACCAACCCCTGGCGTGACCTCGCCTACCCCGGCAGGCCCCATCGCTCCATGCCAACCTCCTGCGTGGCCTCGTCTGCCCCGGCAAACCCGACCGCTCCATGCCAACCCCGGCGCTTGCGTTCTGTCAGTGGCCGCTGTAGATGATGGCCTCGTCTGCCCCGGCAGGCCCGACCGCTCCATGCCAACCCCGGCGCTTGCGTTCTGTCAGTGGCCGCTGTAGACGATGGCCTCGCGTACCCCGGCAGGGCCGACCGCCTTGGATGCTGGGCGTCGACGCTTATGCTCTGTTCGTGCTCGCTGTTGATGCTGGCTCTTCCCGTCCCGAGCCCCCGCCGACATGCTGAGCGGGCTGCGGACAGAGTCGTCCGCGGCCCGCCATTCGTGCAATAGTCCACCCATCAGCCGGACCATCTTCCAACTGCACCCGCTCAGTCCGTGATGGCCCCGCCCTCCGGGCCGCCCCCGCCG
>NZ_JBFNEH010000060.1:0-17129 GCF_040797425.1 Symbiobacterium sp.
ATCCGTCCGGAAGGGAACGCACCCACGAACCGGTTCCGGCTCCTCCAGGACGAAGGGCGGTCACGGTGCTGGAACGGTTGCTCGACCTGATCGGCCGCTAGACGACGCAGCCCGACGCCATGAACAGGCGTCGGGCTGCTTGTATTGTCGCGATCCGTGGCCGCACTGCCCGGTCGACCGGACGCTGCAGGCTGACGGCCGCACCCTCCGCAGGACCCGGCGGGGCAGACTAGATGTTCCACCCCTCAAGATACGCTTCCGGAATCCGCAGCTGGCCCCGGCCGGTGCCCAGGGCGTAGTCGGGCTTGCGGCTGCCGTGGTAGTCCGTGCCGCCGCACTTCAGCAGGTGATGCTCCTCGCAGAACCGCTCGAGGTCCGCGACCTGCTCCGGCGTGAAGGCGGAGTGGGCGCACTCGACGCCGTCGAGCCCGAAGCGCTGCACGATCTCCCACAGCTCGGCCCGGAACTCCTGCGCGTGGGCGTAGATGTAGAGGTGGGCCAGGAAGGCGAGGCCGCCGCTGCGGTGGATCATGTCCACGGCCGTCTGCAGGTCGGGGTAGAGGGGCGACTGGTCCACGTAGAGGCGGCTGGCCGGGTTGTAGATCTCCTGCCGGGTGAAGGCCCGGGAGCTCTCCCACGCCTCGTCGCTGCTGAAGAGGCGGCGGTTGCGGGGGTCCTCCCTCAGCTGAGCCAGCACGGCTTTCCGGGACGACTCCTTCTTCGGGTCGAACACCACCCTGGCCGGATCGAAGACGGCTCCGGCCTTCTGCAGGGCCGCGCAGATGAGCGCGAACTCCCGCTTCTGCTTCTCCTCGAAGGAGAGGACGTGGCGGCTGAGCTCGTCCTCCATCACCTCCAGGGCAAAGCCGTAACCCAGCACCTCGATGACCTCGCCCTGGTACATGCAGGTGATTTCCACGCCCGGGATCAACCGGCCCCGGTACGCCCGAACGGCCTGGGTCCGGTACGCGGCGACCGTGTTGTGGTCGGTGATCGAGATGGCGCTGAGGCCGATCTCCTGCGCCTTCTGCAGCAGGACCTCGGGCGGATCGGCGCCGTCAGAGAAGCACGTGTGGGTGTGCAGATCGATCATGGCCAGTACCCCTAGACGCTCGCTACATCCTCATCGGGGATCGCAAAGTAGGTGATCACCGCACCGGCCGCGTACGAGATCAGGATGCCGATCACGTAGTTCAGCACGTGCTCCGGCATCACGTGGGTCGCCGCCAGAATGCCCGAGGGGCTGAAAGCGGTGCTCATGACGCCCTTCAGCATCACGTACGCGCCGCCGAAACCGGCGCCCAGGCCCGCGGTGATGAACGGCTTCATCATCGGCAGGGTAACGCCGTAGATCAGCGGCTCGCCGATGCCCAGGATGCCGGCGGGGAGCGCACCGGCGATCACCTGGTTCAGCCGGTCGTTGTGCACCCGCTTTGCCTTGATGTAGAGGGCGATCGCAGCGCCCACCTGGCCGGCGCCCGCCATGGCCACCGCCGGGAAGAGGGTGATGCCGCCCAGCGATTCCAGCTGCAGCGTGTAGAACGGGATGAGACCGCGGTGCAGGCCCAGCAGGACCAGCGGCAGGAAGGTGGCGGCCAGCACGTAACCGGTGATGGCGCTGACGATCGGGTTCGTCGAGTTCAGGAACAGGTTCAGGAAGGCGGAGAGGCCGTTGGAGATCCAGCCGGTGATCGGCATCACGACCAGCACGAAGGCCGGCATGGCGATCAGCATGGAGATCACGGGGCTGAAGGAGACGTCGAGCACCTCGGGCATCCACTTGTGGACCCACTTGTCGATCTGCGCCAGGATCCAGACGCCCAGGACCACGCCGATGATGCCGCCGGCGCCGGTGGCCAGGATCGAGTTGTTCACCACGTCGGCGTTGTACCAGCCGAGGGTCTTGGAGATGGTGTCGACGACGCTGTTGAGGGAGGCGGCGCCGATCATGCCGCCCAGCATCTCGTTCACGCCGAACTGCTTGGCGGAGCGGACGCCGGTGAAGATGGCGAGGTAGCTGAGGAAGGCGTTACCGATAAGGACGATGACGTTATAGATGACGAGCATGACCATGCCGTCAGGCAGGGTCCCGTTGTCCATCATGATCTTGAGCAGCTTGCCGAGGCCGTTGCAGATACCGGAGGCGATGAAGGCCGGGATCATGGGGGTGAAGATGTCGGCCAGCACCCGCACCTGCTTGATCAGCTCGGTGTGCTTCTGCCGGCTCTTGACCGCCGCCTTGTTGGCCTGCCAGTCGCCGATGCGCTGCCCCGGGGCCTGCCCCTGACCGGGCTTCTGCTCCCGGATGCCCATCTGCCGGGTGCAGATCTCCATGATCTCGCGGACCTTGCCCGGGCCGAGGACCACCTGGATGTAGGTCGGCTCGTCGGCCACCACACCGAGCACGCCCTTGGTGGCCTTCAGGCCGGCCAGATCGACCTTCGCCGGGTCCTGGATGTTGGTGCGGATGCGGGTCATGCAGTTCTCCATCGTGAGGATGTTCTCTTTGCCGCCGAGTAACTCGATGATGCGCGCTGCAAGCTGCTCGTTGGTCATTTTGGATCCTCCATTTCGAATCTAGCTGGCACTTTGGGTACAACTGGAGTCCGATGCTTACGCTGTCTCTCAACCGGGACGTCATCCATGGTCAGTCCGATTCGATCCTCGCGGGATATCCCCCCAATCAGCACTGAAAATCCGGCAATTACGGTTCTACTCCGCTCGCCCATCGCCTTCGCTGCCCTTACATTTCGCTCGCAGAAAAAATGTTCCGAAGACAGGAAGCGGGCGCCCATAGGGACCGGCCTTGTGGCTCGATGGCGCCGCGGTCCCCAAGCCCCGGCGGGCCCGGGCGCATCACCCGGCCGTGCGGACCGGAACCTTCATCTTCTCGCTCTTCGCACCAGGCGTCCCTGAACGCAGGCGCTCAGGCAGAACAGCTTCGCCTCACCGGTCTTGCGGAAGCGGATCTCCACCAGGTCGCCCTCCGCGTCCACCCACTCGATCACGCCCTCGCCGAACCGCCTGTGCCAGCAGACGATGCCGGGGGCGTAGTCTTCCTTCGGAAGCACCGGCGGCAGGAAATCCGGGCCGGACTCGGTGCACCGGGCTTGAAGCGGTGCAGGGTCGCCTTGCACCGCCGCACTGCCGGCCCCGGGCTCCGGGAGGACGGGTTCCGGTTCCGACTGACGTGCCTGGCGTCCCCCGGGCGGCACGGCGTGCTCCGGCTTCCGGAATGCCGTCGCCAATCGCACCCAGGGCCTGGGGAGACGCTTCTGTGCGGGAGGCGGTGGGGGCGTCCAGATGCCGGCCTCGATGACGAACCGGGAGGGGGGCGCGTCGGCGCCCAGGAGTTGCTTTGGGGCGCTGATCGTGAGCACATTCCTCGCCCGGGTCATGCCCACATAGAAGAGCCGGCGTTCCTCCTCCAGCGCTGCCGGGTCGCCGCTGTCGAGCGTGCGCCGGTGCGGGATGGCCCCCTCCACCGCCGACAGCAGCCAGACCTCGTCCCACTCCAGCCCCTGTGCGGCGTGAAGCGACGCCAGCGTGACCGCCGGGACGGCCGGATCGTCGGTGTAGGCGGTGCTCCGCTGGTCAGCGCGGTCGGGACCCCGGGCTTGGGTGCGGCCACCGTCCGTCTCCCGGGCCGTGCGCCGGTCGCGGCCGCCTGTGGCGGTGTCGTCGGCGTCCCCCCGGAGCTCCTCCCGGGAGGCCAGGTCCACGTAGACCCGGGCGCTCTCGTCGGGCGCGGGGATCTGCTCCAGGGCGCTCAGCACCGCGCCCGCCTCCACCGGGTCGCTCCCCGACCAGGCGCAGTACTGCCGGATGTAGTCGTCGTAGCCCATCTCTTCCCGGATGAAGCGGATCGCCCGCCCGGCCGGCGTCTGCCGCAGCCCCTGCAACTGCTCCCGCAGGCGGCGCACCTCGAAGGCGCCCACGGCGGTGACCCGCTCCGCCAGCCAGTCCAGCGCCGCGGGGGGCCTCACGTTCGCCTGCTGCAGCGCCTGCACCAGGTCCTTCGAAATCCCGGTCCGGACCGGACGGCGCAGCACCCGGGCGATCTCCTCCAGGCTGGCCTCGCCGTAAGCCCAGCGGAGGTAGGCCAGCACGTCCCGGGCCATCCAGCGGGTGAACGGGTTGGGCCGCCCGCCGACTACCCGGTAGGGGATGCCCTCCCGGTCCAGCCGGTTCATCAGGGGGTAGGCGAGCAGGTGCGTCCGGTAGAGCACCGCCAGGCTGCGCGGGTCCGCCCCGGCCGCCAGCCGCTCCCGGAGGGCGGTGGTGATCGTCTCCGCCTCGTCGGCGGCGTCGTCGGGCCGGATGAAGACGGGCGGCTGCCCCGGCGGCCGTTCGGCCTCGAACCGCTTGGCGAAGCGGCGGGCGTTGGCCGCGATCAGCCTCGCCGCCGGCTCCACGATCGCGGCGGTGGAGCGGAAGTTCCGGCTGAGCCTGAGCTGGGCGCAGCCGGGAAAGCGACGGGGAAAGTCCAGCATGAAGGAGGGGGAGGCGCCGCGCCAGCCGTAGATGGCCTGGTCGTCGTCGCCCACCACCATGATGTTCTCCCCGGCGGGGATCAGGAGCTGCAGGAAGTCCCACTGCAGCGCGTTGGTGTCCTGGAACTCGTCCACCAGCAGGTGCCGGATCTGCGCCACCAGCCCCTGCCTGCGCCGGGGATCCTCCCGGAGCAGGTCGCGGGCCAGCACGATCAGGTCGTCGAAGTCCACGAGTCCCCGCTCGGCCTTCAGCTCGCCGTAGCGGGCCCAGATCCGGCGGAACCGGTCGGGGTCGCACGTGGCAGGACGGAACCGGTCCAGCGGCACCTGCGCCCCGGCGAGAAAGGCGAAGTCGGTGAGCAGGGTGTCCACCGACGGCTGGTCCGCATTCAGTTCGAACTCGCGCAGCAGCTGTCCGGCCATCGCCTTCTGTCCGCGCTCGTCCAAGACGTTCGGCCGTCCCCGGGCGGCCTTCACGATCTGGTACGCCAGCCCGTGGTAGGTGAAGAGGCGGACCTGCCGGGCCAGGGCGGGCGGGATCAGCCGGGCGAGGCGGGCCTTCATCTCGGCCGCCGCGGCGCGGGTGAAGGTGATGCCCAGGATCGCCTCAGGGGCCACGCCCCGGAGGACCAGATAACCCATGCGGTGGGTCAGCGCCCGGGTCTTGCCGCTTCCGGGGCAGGCGATGACCACGGCGGGCCCGTCCGCATGGGTCACGACGCGACGCTGCTCTTCCGTCAGGTCGTTCAGGGAGAAGGGGATGGAGGTCAATCGGGGGTTCACCTGCCGATGGTGTCATCAGGGGGATTATGCCACACTTGGAGCGCCCGAGGTAGTGCACTGCGCCAAGTGGCGGTGGGAGGGGCCAGGGCCTCCCCGGAGGGGCGCAGGACTTGAGGCGGCCGAGGGAGTGGGCCCATGTCGGACGGATTTGGCGGACGATGAACACTTCCTGCGCCACCGCCGGATACGGTGTTTATTATTTATGTGGGGGTGTTCCGGGCGAGCCGGAGCGCCTGCCAGATCATGTGAACAGGAGGGATCGACGATGAGTGCAGTGTTGCAGTTGGAGGCGCGGCCCCGGGGCACCGGTTCCCGGGCAAGCCGGCGGCTGCGGCGGGCCGGGTTCGTGCCGGGCATCATCTACGGTCCCGGCGTGCAGCCGCTGGCCGTCAGCGTGCGCACGACCCAGGTGGAGCGGCTGGTCGACCGGCACGGCCGCGGCCACCTCATCCACATCCAGGTGGAAGGGGAAGCCAACCCCCGCCCGGTGGTGATCAAGGAGCTGCAGCGGGACATCCTGACCGAACAGCTGGTTCACGTGGACTTCCTGCAGGTCGACGCCGGCCGGACCATCACCCTCACGGTGCCGATCGTCGTCGTGGGGGAGGACCTGGCGAAGCGCCGGGGCCTGGTGCCCGTCCAGGAGTTGGACGAGGTGGAGATCGAGTGCCGGCCCACGGCGATTCCGGAGGCCATTACCCTGGACGTCTCGGGGGTGACGGAGCCCGGGCCGGTGACGGTGGCCGACCTCTCCGTTCCGTCCGGCGTGAAGGTGCTGGAGGACGCGAATACGGTCGTGGCCACCTTCACCGTGATCGGCGGTGCCGCGGAAGTGCAGGAGGAAGCGGCCTCTGCCGAGCCGTCGGCGTGAGGGTTATCGGATGGAACCGGGGTACCCCCTGGGCGGGGTGCCCTGGTTTTTTCGCAGTCTCTGTGGGAGGCGTTGGAGTACGCCTCCGGTTTGCTGGTCAGGGGTCCGGTGAGACGGCGGGAGTCCAGGTGATGTCGGGGTTGACTGGCGGGACGCAGCGGAGGACGGAGTAACCCATGCGGACGAAGGACCGGGGGCTCGCCGCTTGCCGGGCAGGCGATGACGACAGTCGGTCCTTCCGCATGGGTTACGACGCACTGTTACTCTGCGGTGAGGTCGGCTAGGACTCGTCCTCGAAGATGGTATCCAGCCGGTCAAAATAAAGCTCCAGAGGCCTGCGCTCCACGCCGAACCCCGTTCGGATCATGATGTCGACGATCATCTCGCCGTTGATCAGCACGATGGGAACGGCACCCCGCTTGATCGAGGCGTCCATGGCGTCCTTGGTGAAGTCGGAGGTTGTAAAGAAGATGCCCTGCTCGAAGTCGCCGGAGATGGCGCCGCGGAACTTGTCGATCTCCGGCCGTCCGATGTTGCCCTCCCAACGCTTGCACTGGAACGCGACGCGCATGGTGGCGAGACCGACGCGCAGACGACCGTAACCGTCGATGCCACCGTCACCGCTCTTGGACGTGACTTTCACGTCTACAAATCCGTACGCACGTAGCAGTTTCTGTGCGAACACCTCAAACTGATAGGGATCAAGTTCGCTCAGTCGCTCCAGCAGCTGGCGGCGGAAATCCCGCTCGTACGCCTCGTGCAGATCAACCAGCGTGGGCCCGGACGAGACTGTGGGCCCGACAGCAGTTTCCGGCACAGGCCCGGCCGATACCTGGTCGGCCTGGCTCTTCTCAATCCGTTCCCGGCCGGCGTCCGTAATGCGCCAGACCCCCCACGCCGGGCTGTCCATCTGTCCCTTCTTGATCAAGTTCAGCCTTGCCCAGCGTACGCGGTTAATCCACTTGAACTCGCCGGAGGGAAGCGTTTCGGTTGCTTCTGCTTCCGTCATGCTGGTCAACCGCTTCCTGACGACGGGGTACACATCCTTTGTCTCGGCCTGTCCGCCAAGTTCTATGAGTGCCTCCAGCAGGGGGCGCTCACATTCGGTTGGGGTGGGAATCACGCGATGACCTCCCTGCTCAGGTGGAGTGTGACCGATCCCCTAGTTTTTCGACGGTGATTCCTGTTTGCCCTGGTTCCGGGCGAAGTGGTCCGGCGGGACTTGCAGGAACCTGACCGCGGCGCATGGCCGCGGTGGAGGGCCTGGGGTATCCGGTTGGGAGCGGCCGACGTCAGGAGAACCGGGTGTGGCCGGCCGTCCTTGCCCGCTCCAGCATCTGCGCAGCCTTGGCGTGCGTGCGCTCGAACCGGTCGCCGGCCCAGTCCATTACCGCCTCCAGCGGGGCCTTCACCCGGTGGAGGGGCCCGTGGAACTTGGGCAACACCTTCATCATCACCGCGGCGTCAAACGCCTCGTCCTCCGTCAGGGCGTCACGTAGCGGCGATTCCCGCAGAGCGGCCATGAAAGCCAGGATCTCGTCCACCACCCGGTAGCCGAAGCCCAAGTCGTGGGGGAGCAGCGCCTGGTTGAGCTCGTCCAGGCGGTCGACGTACTCCCTGCGGCCGCGCCCCCAGGCGGCCACGTCGGCCTTGGTGATCTGGGCGAACCGCCCTTGCCGGGTGAAGTCGGCGAGGAGCGCCTCGTCCACCCCGTCGACCTCCGAGGGTGGGGGCTCCACCGCAGACGGATAGTCCGTCAGGTCGACCTCCTTCACTTCGATGGTGAACGCCCGGTCCAGGACCTTCGGGCTGAAGGCGAAAGTGGTCTCGTCAACGTTGACGGTGCCCACGAAGTAGAGGTTGGGCGGGAGCCGGAGCGTGGGGGGCACCCGGAGGCCGCCAGCGGCCATCACGTCGCCTGCCTGGCCGTGGAGGTAAATCTCGCCCCGGGTGAAGCCGTCCTCGCGGCGGCCGGACTCGAGCACGCTGAGCACGTCGGCCAGGTAGTACTCCACCCGGGCCAGGTTCATCTCGTCCAGCACTACGATGTAGGGGCGGACCGGCTCTTCCGGCAGTTCGCCCTCGGCCGCCTCATCATCCCCGCAAGCCGCAGCGCCGGCCACTCCGTCCTGCGGCTGGATCGCGGCGCCAGACCGGCCCGTCCCGCCGCCTTTCCGCCTGTGCTGGTCGTACGCGGCCGCCAGCTCCACCACCGCGGTGAAGGCGGCGCCGTCCGAACGGTCGAGGCCCAGGTCCGGCATGAGCTTGTCGCACGCATGCGCCAGGACCTCCCAGGCGTGCTCCAGGTGCCGGAACTCGGCCTCATCGGACTTGCTGCTGATGGCCACGTTCGGGTATCCGAAGGCCCGACAGGCGGACCGCAACTTCGCCTTCTCGGCCACGGCCGGCACGCGGTGCGGCTCCAGGGTGGCCAGGGCCCGGATGACGCGGACGCGCAGTGGCACGTCAACACCTGCAGACTGCAGGATCTTCAGCGCCCCGAGGGCCCGCTGGGCGAGGGTCAGGGAGCCGTCGGCCAGCCACTCCGTGGCCCGGCGGAGGGTCTCCGCGTCCACGCGCATCGTCCCCGGCGGCCGCAGGCTGCCGATGCCGTTGTGATAGTCCTGCCAGAGGTGGTGTAGCTGGCCGTCGGTCCAGTCCCCGTCACCGATCGCCTGCAGCGCGGCCCGGTGGTGCTGCAGCTGCGTCTGTACCCTGGCCTCCCCCAGCCGGCGGCGGATGTAGCTCTTCAGGTCCTCGCTGGGGGCCGGGGTCCGAGCGCCGCCATACTCCTCGGCCGCGGCGAGCAGGAAGCGCAGGAAGCGGGTGGCGGCGTACTCTTCCGTCACCGGGTTCCAGTAGCCCAGCAGGCCGGTGTTGTCCCGCCAGTCGGGCTTCACCGGCTCCAGCAGGAAGTGGTCGTCGTCCAGGCCGAGGGCGGCGGCGAACTCCTGGGCCAGCTTGGTCTTACCCGTGCCCGAGAGGCCGGAGAGGATGACGAAACCCTTGGCCTTGAGCGCGGCGTAGAAGGTGGCCACCTGCTCGGGGCTGAAGCGGTAGCCCCGGTGGAGGAGCCGCTCGTGGAGGCTGCGGGCGGTGCCGGCCGCAGGCGGCGCAGCCGGGCGGCGGACTGCCGCGGGGGCGCCCGCCTCGGGCTGGCTCGTCCGGTCCTGGTGGGGCGCGGCGCCGGGGGTTGCGGACAGTTCCGGCAGCAGGCGGTCCAGCGCAGCGGTGGCGGCGGTGAGCAGGCCGGCGATGGTCTCGGCCAACTCCGTCCCGGTGCCGGACCAGCCGGAGGGCACGAACCGGCGGCCCAGGATGCCGTGCTCGCCGCACTCGTGCCGATCGAACCAGCGGGGCTCCTCGCCCCAGGCCTCCGTGAGGAAGGACCGGGCCGCAGCGAGCTCGCCCCCCGGCTTGCCGGTCCACCAGACCAGGCCGACGAAGATCCTCCCCGGGGTGAAGCGGAGGTCGTCCTGCGTTTCCAGCGCGATGCGCACGACGAGCCGGATTGGGTCCTGGCTGCCGTATGAGAGGGTGACCCGTTCGAAGGGTGCAAACTCCTCGTTTCCGAACGCCTTAAAGCGGAGCACCATTCCGCCTGCCGAGAACTCCGGCGTTTCCTCGTAGTACCGGATGTGTTCTGGACCGACCAGATACTTCCGCAGGGCCCCGTTCTCGATCTCGCGCCACCGCTCCTCGGGCACGCCCCGCTGCCGCAGGAAATCCCGCACGCAGTCCAGGGTGAAGCGCCGGACCAGGGCGATGGCCTCGGGGGCCTCCAGGGCGGTGCCGGACTGCCAGACCGTCAGGAAATCGGGCACGGCTCACTACCTCCTTCGGGCCGGAGCGGGAGCGCCCCGACCCCTTCGAAGTCGCCGAAAATCAGCTCGTGCAGCGTCACGTCCGTGCGCCGGCAGCGGGTGCGCCGATCGTAGAAGACCGCCTGGTGGCCGGGATAGAGGGCCACCGCGGCCCGTACCCCCAGGGCGTCGCGGTAGGTGTGCATCTTGTAGAGGTCCGCCGCCTGGGGCGACGCCTCGGCCTGCGCCGGCTCCTCCAGTTCCGGGCGGGGGGCGTCCAGCCGGAACTTGGCGTCCAGCACCAGGGGGACGCCCCCGGGACCAGCAAGGGTGAAGTCCGGCCGCAGCCCCAGGCTGTAGCTCTCCCGGCCGCCCCGGGCGGGGAGGTTGAAGACCAGGCGCCACTTGCCGTCGCCGAAGCAGGCGGCCGTGCGCCAGTCGAGGCCGCCGGTGTCGTCCGCCCGCAGTTCCAGCCGGGGCGGGCCCAGCGCGGGAGCCAGGAGGCCGACGAGGTGGAAGAAGCACCAGTACTCGTAGAGGGTGGCCACGTCCCGGGCGGCGATGGCCCGGTCGAGGCCGTGGCCGAAGGGGGAGCGGCTCAGCAGGAACTCGGGGTAGAGGGCCCAGAGCTCCCGGTAACCATCCTTGCCGTAGAGCACCGTGGACTGCTCGGGCAGGTGGACCAGCTCGCCCACCTCATCCCACCAGGGCCAGGCGAGGGCCTCGTCCAGGTGGTGTGCCAGGGCGGTGAGTTCTGCCCGGAGCCCCGGCGTACCCGCCTGGTCGGCCTGCTGTTCGCTCTGCGCGCCTTCGCTGGCCGGCGGGCCATCCGGACTGGTAGGGATCGACCCTGGCGGGTCGCCGGCCAGGGGACCGGCGGCCCTGGGATCCGTCTGCCCGATGCCGTTACCCTGGGGTATGGGCGCACGGAACGCTTCGGGGTCGGTCTGAATCGGGGAGTCTTCCTGTGAAGCGCTGTTGCCCGGGGGGTCAGGCGCACTGGCAGTCTCGGTTCCAACGGTGCCGGCCGCCCGGAGAGGTCGCTGTCCGGCACCGTACTTGTCGAGCAGGGCGAGGGCGCTGTCCAGGGACTGGCGCACGGCGAGCAGAAAGTGGCGGGCGAACCGGTTCTCGTGGGTGTCGAAGGTCTCCTCGGCCCGCTCCTGCAGCAGCCGCTCGGGCAGCACCGCCTGGCCAGCGAGTTGGAACCACCCGCCGCTCCGCCGGGTGACCGCCCAGGTGTCTGGGTGCGTGAGGCCCCAGCGCAGGGCCGCGCCGTCCAGCCGGGTGGCCATGGCGACCGGGCGGACCAGCTCCTCCCGGGTGAGGACCCGGTGGGGGCTACGGCCGACGGCCTCCACCGCCGCGGTGAGGGTGCGGCTGTGATGACGGAGGTAGTGGAGGGTGAAGAGGGGCGACGGCGGCCCGGCATGGGGAAGGGTGGCGTGGGCGGTGGCGCCGCTCAGGGCGAAGGGAAGGGTGAGCAGACGCTCCGTGACCTGCCGGACCATGCTCCGGTAGAGCTGGGGGTAGCTGTTGAGGCGCTCCCCGGCCAGCTTGCGGCTGATGACTTCCACGGGGAGGTCGGGGACCGGCACGCCGCCCAGGCAGATGCGGGACGCGCCGAGGGCGTTCTCGTAACGGAAGACGTAGACGCCGTCTGAGACGGGGCGTACGACCTGGTCGCCCACGCGGAGGGTGATGCCCGGAAGGGGCGGCGACACCCTCAGCCGGTACTGGATCCACTCCCAGAGGAGGAAGGGGGAGCAGCCGGGCAGGGCGTCCGCCAGGTCGGGACGGTACGCCGGCGCCGCCGATGCAGGGCCGCTGTGCTGGTCGAGGATGACGGTGACGACGGGGGACTCGTAGACGAATGCGCCTTCCCGGTACTGCCAGCCGGGCACGGGGGTCACCTCCTGCGTGGGTGTTACGAGGGTAAGTGTTCAGGAGAGGGGTGGAAAATCCTTCGCGGGATAAACGTAAATGTGGGCAGTGACAACATGCTGTCACTGCCCTTTGGTACAATTTACACTGGTGAACTAATGTGCGGGTTGTAACGGTTTTCGCGGAACTAGGCGACGGAGTGACCCGTCGATGGTGACGCTGTCTGCCAGTCGATGCCAGTGCCCGTCTGTGGACGCCATGCCGGGTAGCACTGCGTTTCCGCATCGAGGGAGGGACGAGGATGACGATCCATGTCGAGGTCTGGCTGGCGGCTGCCAGTCTGCACGAGAAGGGGCGCGAGGTAATGACCACGCGGGAGCTGCAGGATGAGGTCAAGCGCCTGTTTGGCGACGAGCGCTCCAGGGTGGTCACGCAC
This sequence comes from Symbiobacterium sp., assembly GCF_040797425.1. Classification (NCBI taxonomy): domain Bacteria; kingdom Bacillati; phylum Bacillota; class Clostridia; order Eubacteriales; family Symbiobacteriaceae; genus Symbiobacterium; species Symbiobacterium sp. The sequence continues at coordinate 12,271 of NZ_JBFNEH010000060.1, forward strand.
ATCACCGCGCGTATGAGCGCGTCGTTACCCAAGGCACACGGGGTTGTCTACAACTACCTCACCCGGGTCGGGCCCGGGACGTACCGGCTCTGCCGAGTCGAGGACCCGGTACACGCCTCTCGCCTGGACCGTCCGCTGTGGCCGGACCAGGCGAAGGTGGACGAGCAGTACTGGCCGCTCTGGCGGAAGTGGGTGGCCTAGCAGCAGGGAGACGGGCCGGCCAGTTAGGTGAACCGCGGCGGACATACAAGGTGCATGGAAGGCGGTCGTCGATTCGGCAGCTGAGCTATTGGAGGTGGACTCTGCCGTGCAGGTCGATAGCATCTGGCAGCACATATCTGATAGGGAGCCGCAGCGTGAAACGCATCGGTCGGGCGGGACAGACATCGACAAGCCCGAGGAAGAGGGAGCGAATGCAGCCCACTATTTGCTCTCGCGGTATCGCGAGGCGATGCTGGAACACCTCCTGATCGGCGAGTTGATGCGGAAGGCGTGGCTGACAAGCTGGCGCAAGCCGCTCGAGGTTTACAAGCCGCAGGTAGACGCCGCCGGGATAGATGTTGTGTTGGTCCGCGCAGGGAAGACTCGGCCAGTGCAGCTGAAGACCTCCAAGGTTGGCGGGAGAACCAGATCGGTGAACGTGCACACAACTTTGTGGGACCGGCCCGGGAGTTGTGTGATCTGGACGTGGTTTGATCCGGAGACACTCGAACTGAAGGAGTTCTTCTGGCTGGGCGAGCCCGGGCAGCCTCTGCCACCGCTAGATGACCTCAAGGTGGCCAAGCATACGAGAGGGAACGCTCAGGGCGAGAAGGGGGATCGCCCAGCACTACGGGTCGTGGAGAAGAAGTGGTTCAAGCGATTGGCTTCGGTGGACGAGTTGTTCAAGGAGTTGTTCGGACCGCTGAGTTGATGGTTGGCATATCTCTCTTCGATAGAAGATAGGCGGTCGATATGTCATCCCACTCCTGAAGGAACCGGACCAACAAATGGCCAAGACAGTGCAGCAGGCACTCTTGACGGCGGATCTGGGGGGAATCCTCTTGATAAAGCTGGAAGACCTTCGACCCAACGCGGTGGTACGTGGCATTCTGCCGGATGCCCTGGTTACGGTCGTTGCCGTACAGTGGTTTGGCTCCGAAGCAGTTGAGCTCACGTACAAGGATGCGGCCGGGCGGGTAGGGAACCTCCTGCTTTATCGTTCCGACGAGGCCCGCCTCGACCTTGTGGAGCAGGGGCGCCCGTGGAGTTTCGATGGGGACGGCGCACTGTTTCGCTTGGTGTCGGAGGCGCAGCGCATCCGGCTCGCCCACCTGTTCGATCCGGTGCTCGCCGTCCATACCTCCATGGTGGAGCCGCTGCCGCACCAGATTACCGCGGTATACGAGTGCATGCTGCCCCGCCAGCCGCTCCGGTTCCTGCTTGCAGACGACCCCGGCGCCGGCAAGACCATCATGGCCGGGCTGTTGATCAAGGAACTGATCGCCCGCGGGGACCTGCAGCGCTGCCTAGTCGTTTGCCCCGGAAACCTGGTCGAGCAGTGGCAAGACGAGCTCTATCGGCGCGTTAACCTTCCGTTCGAGATTCTGACGAACGACAAACTGGAGGCCGCCCGAACGGGCAACTGGTTCCTAGAAAATAACCTTGTGATTGCGCGGCTCGATAAGCTCGCCCGCGACGAGAGCGTTCAGCAGAAACTACAGGCGCCGGAATGCCGGTGGGACCTGATCGTTTGTGACGAGGCCCACAAGATGTCGGCCACCATCTTCGGCGGCGAGGTGAAGTACACCAAGCGCTACCGCTTGGGGCAGCTCCTTTCCACCCTGACCCGGCACTTCCTCCTGATGACCGCCACACCCCACAACGGGAAAGAAGCCGATTTTCAGCTCTTCATGGCGCTGCTGGACGGCGACCGGTTCGAAGGGCGGTTCCGGGACGGTGTACACTCGACAGACGTCTCGGACATGATGCGGCGAATGGTCAAGGAGGATCTGTTGAAGTTCGACGGAACACCGCTTTTCCCCGAACGCATCGCCTACACGGTGCCCTATCGCCTGTCTGAACAGGAAGCCCAGCTTTATAAGGAAGTCACCGAGTATGTCCGTGCCGAGTTCAATCGTGCCGAGGCCCTTCAGAACGAGAAGAGGGCAGGGACGGTGGGCTTTGCACTGACCATCCTGCAGCGTCGACTGGCCTCGTCGCCGGAAGCGATCTACCAGTCGCTCCGCCGCAGGCGCAAGCGCCTGGAGAGTCGCTTGCGGGAGATGCAGCTTCTCTACAGGGGCCGACAGGTTGCAGCGATGCTTCCCGAGGCACCGACGCTTGAGGCCGAAGACATCGAAGACCTCGAGGATGCACCCGAGAGCGAGCTTGCCGAGATCGAGGAGGAGGTCCTCGACCAGGCGACTGCCGCTCGGTCGATCGCCGAACTAGAGGCAGAGATCCAGACGCTCAAACACCTCGAAGAGATGGCCCTCAAGGTCCGGCGTAGCGGTACCGATACGAAATGGCGAGAGCTGGCCAGCTTGCTCGGGGCGATCTTCACCCCCGCTTCCATCTATAACGTTCAGGCGGCCGCCGTTGCCGGTGCAGAGGCTTCGCCTGCCTTCCAGCCGTCGCCGCATCAAAAGCTGGTGATCTTCACTGAGCACCGGGACACCCTCAACTACTTACAGGAGCGCATCACGGCGCTCCTGGGCCGCCCGGAGGCCGTCGTGGTGATCCACGGTGGAATGGGCCGTGAGGAGCGTGCAAAGGCGCAGGAGGCCTTCAAGCATGACCCGCTCGTGCAGGTGTTGATCGCCACGGACGCCGCCGGTGAGGGTATCAACCTGCAGCGGGCGCACCTCATGGTCAACTATGACCTGCCGTGGAACCCGAACCGGCTGGAGCAGCGGTTCGGTCGGATTCACCGCATCGGGCAGACAGAGGTCTGCCACCTGTGGAACCTGGTCGCTGTTGAGACCCGCGAAGGCGACGTCTACCACCGGCTGCTGGAGAAGATCAACGAGGCCCGGAAAGCACTCGGCGGCAAGGTCTTCGACGTGCTCGGCAAACTACAGTTTGAGGGCAAGCCGCTGCGTGACCTTCTCATCGAGGCGATTCGCTATGGCGACCGCCCGGAGGTGAGGGCGCACCTGCAGACCGTTGTGGAGAAGGCGCTGGACCAGAAGAAGCTTCAGGACCTGCTGGAAGAGCGTGCGCTGGTCCGCGACTCCATGGACGTAAGTCGGGTGCGTCGCATCCGGGAGGACATGGAGCGGGCCGAGGCGCGCCGGCTGCAGCCCCACTACATCGAATCCTTCTTCCTCGAGGCGTTCAAGCGCCTGGGCGGAAGCGTGAAGCAACGTGAGCCTAGGCGATATGAGCTGACTTACGTCCCTGCGGTGATACGCAACAGGGACAGGATGATCGGAGTCGGCGACCCTGTCCTACCGCGCTACGAGCGGATTGTCTTTGAGAAGGAGCTGGTGGCTCCGCCTGGCCAGCCTCTGGCCGCTTTCATTTGCCCCGGTCACCCGTTGCTGGACGCGGTGATCGACCTGACCCTAGAGCGCAACCGGGATCTACTGAAGCGGGGAACGGTACTGGTAGATGAGCGGGATCCGGGCATTGAGCCCCGGGTGGTGTTTACGATCGAGCATGCAATCCAGGACGCCAGCCTCACCCGTACCGGCGAACACCGAGTAGTCTCCAAACGACTGCTTTACGTGGAGATGTCTGCGGACAGCACGGCGCGTCACCTGCATTATGCGCCTTACCTCGATTACCGGCCGCTATCCGAGGACGAGCCGAGTGTGGAGGAGATCCTGGCGCGACCGGAATGTGCCTGGATCAGCCGGGACTTGGAGAAGGCGGCACTCGGCTACGCTATTGCCAAGGTGGTGCCAGAGCACCTTGAAGAGGTCCGCAGGCCGAGGCTTGAACTGATCGAGAAGACACGTGCAGCAGTGAAGGACCGGCTGGTCAAGGAGATCAACTACTGGGATCACCGAGCCGAGGAGCTGAAGCTCCAGGAGAAGGCCGGCAAGCTCAACGCCCGGTTGAACTCGGCAGAGGCTCGCAAGCGAGCAGACCAGTTGCAGGCGCGGCTCCAGAAGCGGCTGGAGGAGCTAAAGCTCGAGGAACAGCTCTCGCCAAAGCCGCCAGTGGTACTGGGGGGATTCCTGGTAGTGCCCGCCGGGCTGTTGGCCCGGATGACGGGCGGGGAGACGGCGCCCGTGGTTACCGCCGATACGCAGGCAGTTGCCGCACGGGCTCGGGCCATCGTAATGGAGATTGAGCGAAGCCTGGGTTACGAACCGGTGGACCGGGAGTTTGAGCGCCTGGGCTATGACATCGAGAGCCGGGTGCCCGGCACGGGGAAGCTGCGGTTCATCGAGGTGAAGGGCCGGGTCGCAGGCGCGGAGACGATTACGGTGACCCGGAACGAGATCCTGTACTCGCTCAACAAGCCCGATGACTACATTTTGGCGATTGTCGAGTTCTTGGATGATGGTGGGCACCGTGTTCACTACGTCCGCAGGCCTTTCCAGCGAGAGCCAGATTTCGGGGTGACGAGCGTGAATTACGATCTTGCGGAGTTACTGGCTCGGGCAGGAGAGCCCAGGTGAACGCCGGGTTCCAGGGTACTCTACGCCATAGCCAGAATTTTCGAGAGACCCGCTGTCCAGTGCTGATAGCAATCTTGCATGTTAGCGAGTGACGTCGGAGCGTGCTGAAAACACTGCAGAGTAAAGGAGTTGCATGCTAAACGTGAACACAAACAAAAAGAAACTAATTGAAGTGGCCCTACCACTCGAGGCCATCAACAAGGCTTCGGTGAGGGAGAAGTCGATTCGACATGGCCACCCTAGTAC
>NZ_JBFNEH010000061.1:0-16144 GCF_040797425.1 Symbiobacterium sp.
CGAGCGGCCCGCGGCTGAGCGACGAGACGAGCGCCTAGACGAAGATGAACCGCTTGGCGCCGCAGTGCCCGTGGACGATGACGGGGTGGATGCTCTCGCACCGGCTCTTCTTCCGGCGCCGGTCGTGGTCGCACTCCCAGTCCCAGTCGTCGTGATGCTTCTTGCCGCAGCAGCAGTGGTGCCTGCGGTCGAAGTGGTCGTCGAAATGGTCCTTCCTGTGGAAGTCGAAGCGGTGCTTCGTGTCGCGACCGAAGTCGTGTTCGAAGTGGTCTTTCCCGTGAAAGTCGAAGCGACGCTTCTTACCGCAACCACAGTCGTGCTTGTGGTCAAAGTCGTGGTGGAAACGGCCCTTCCGGTCAAAGCGGTCCGTTTCGTCGCAGTCGAAGTCGAAGCCGTCGCCGCCGCAGCACTCCTTGTCCCAGTCCCAGTCGTGGTCGCAGTCAGAATGACGGCGGCGCACGCGGTGCCGCCCGTCCTTGCAGTGACAATCGCCATGCCAGAAGCTCATCTCAGGCCGCGCCTCCCCGCTGGGCGTGTGGGGCAGAAGGGCATGCCCTACCCCAGCCATTGGTATGACGGCAGAAGGTAGCCGGTGACATAACGCGGCCAGACGCGCCGGGACGCCCCCTTCCGGAGGCGTCCCGAAAGCACCGCTACCTGACCGCAGGGTGCCGGTGGGCGCTGCGTGTCTGCGTCACTGCACGCCGGGCTGGGCGGGTTCCGAGATGGAGGAGAGCGCCTCGCCGGCCTCGTCGACGTGGATCTGCTCGGTGGCCAGGTCGCCCAGGGCGACGACGCCGACCAGGCTGTCCCGCTCCACCACGCAGAGCCGTCGGATCTGCTTCGCGGCCATGAGGTCGGCCGCCTCGTGGGCGTCCGTGTCGGGGCTGGCCGTGATCGGCGGGCTGGTCATGATCTCGCGGGCCGGCAGGGTGCGGACGTCCTTTCCCAGGGCCACGGCCCGAAGCACGATGTCGCGGTCGGTGATCACCCCGACGGGCCGCTTGCCCTCGACCACAGGCACGAAGCCGCAGTTGACCTCGGCCATGATCCGGGCCACGTCGACCAGCGACGAGTTCGGCTGGCAGGTGCGCACGTTGGTGGTCATGAGATCGCGCAGACGCATGCGTACACCTCCGGAATTTCGCACTGCCCTTAGAGTGAGTCACACCCCGGCGAGATATGCTATTTACAATCCGGCGCGGCCGCGGTACACTCCGGGGGGAATTGGTGATGGTACTGCCACTGCGCGACACCCCGCGCACCCGCGGGCGGCCGTGGGTCAACTGGTTCCTGCTTGCGGCCAACATCGTGATCTTCCTGATTGAAGTGGCGAGCCCGCAGGCGGGCCAGTGGCTGGTGAGCAACTTCGCCCTGCGGCCGACCGCCCTCCTGAGCCCGGCGGCCTGGGCGGCCACCGGCGGCTGGCCCCTGGTGACGCTGGTCTCATCATCGTTCCTGCACGGCTCCTGGGGCCACGTGGTGGGCAACATGCTCTACCTCTGGGTCTTCGGCGACAACATCGAAGACCGGCTGGGGCACGGGCGCTACCTGCTCTTCTACGTGCTCTGCACCGCCCTGTCCGGCATCGCCCACGCGCTGGCCAACCCGACCTCGCCCGTGCCCACCATCGGCGCCTCCGGGGCGGTCGCCGGGGTGCTGGGTGGGTACATTCTCAGCTACCCCCGGGCCCGGGTGCTGACGCTGGTTCCCATCGGACCGATTGTCCCGGCCCTCCGGGTACCGGCCTGGGTCTTCCTGGGGCTCTGGTTCCTGGTGCAGCTGTGGAGCGGCCTCGCACCGATCTGGCTGCACGACCTCACCCAGACCGTGGCGTTCTGGGCGCACATCAACGGATTCCTGAGCGGCATCGCGCTGGCGCAGATCCTGGCGCCGCGCCGGACGGTGGCGAACCGAGGTGAATGATGGTGCGCATAGGCGGGCTCGATGTGGGAGATAAGACGATAGGCGTTGCGCTCTCCGACGAGCTGGGCTGGACGGCCCAGGGGCTGGAGGTCATCCGCCGCCGGTCCCTGGAGGAGGACCTGGCCCGGCTGGATGAGATCGCCCGCCAGTACGGCGTGGGCCGCTGGGTGGTGGGGATGCCCCGCAACATGAACGGCACCTACGGCCCCCGCGCCGAGCTGACCCGGGAGTTCATGGAGCGCCTGGCGGAGCACAGCGGTCTCCCCGTCGAGCCCTTCGACGAGCGCATGTCGACGATGGTGGCGGAGCGGGTGCTCCTGGAGGCGGATGTCAGCAGATCGCGGCGGCGCAAGGTGGTCGACAAGATGGCGGCAGCCGTGATCCTGCAGGGATATCTGGATGCCAAAGCGCGGCGCTCGCCCGACACCGTGGTTTGACATGGTAACCCGGCTCCATTAGAATGGGAATATCTTGTGGATCGGAGTGATTGCCATGAGCCATGACCACGAGCACCAGCATGAGCACGATGACTCCCTCATCGTGCTGACGGACGAGGAAGGCAACGAGCACGAGTTTGCGCTGGTTCAGGTCATCACGGTTGACGACAAGGACTACGCGGTCCTGATCCCGGTGACCGACGGCGAGGAAGAGGACGAAGCCGTCATCATGCGGATCGATGAGGAGAACGGCGAGGAGGTCCTGGTCGAGATCGAATCCGAGGAGGAGTTCGAGCGGGTGGCTGACGCCTGGGAGGAGATGCTCGACGACGAGGAGTTCGAAGAGGAGTCCGAGAAGTAACCGGCCAACCAGCCCTCCGTACAGGAGGGCTCTTCTTTTTGTCGAAATGAACACAGGTATTCAACCTGCGCCGGAAGGATGAGCGTGGTTGTCAGTTGGAGCAAGAGCAATGCGGCTGGTGCTCGCCCTGGCGGTGCTGCTGGCCCTCCTGGCGGGAGCTGCCTACGCGGGCCTGCAGTGGGCCCTGGCGCGCCTCGGGCCGGCCGATCCGACGGCGGCTCCGGTGGAGGTCGAAATCCCCTCCGGCGCCACCACGGCCGACGTGGCCGCCATCCTGGCCGAAGCCGGGATCATCCGGGACCCGACCGTTTTCCGCTACTACGTCCGCTACCGGCAACTGGACGCGCAGCTGGTCTCCGGCCGCTACGAGCTTTCCGCCGCCATGTCCGCCGACGAGATCCTGGCCAAGCTCGTCGCGGGGGATGTGGTGGTGCGGCGCATCACCATCCCGGAAGGGCTGACCGTGGCGATGGTGGCCGACCTGCTGGACGAGGCGGGCGTGGCGGAGCGTGAGGACTTCCTGGCGGCGGTGGCCGCCGAGGCGTCCCTCAACCCCTACCTGCCCCCGGACCTGGACGTGGAGCAGCCGATGGAGGGCTACCTGTTCCCGGCCACGTACGAGTACCACAGCGACACCACCGCCGCGGAGCTGGTGGCGATGATGTTCGACCGGTTCCGGGCGGTCTGGACGGACGAGCTGCTCGCCCGCGCCGACGAACTGGGGCTCAGCGTCCACGAGGTCACGACCCTGGCCTCCATCGTCGAGACCGAGGCGCGGGTAGCGGCGGAGCAGCCCGCCATCGCCGGCGTCTACCTGAACCGGCTCGCCGTGGGCATGCCGCTGCAGGCCGACCCCACCGTCTACTACGCCCTGGGGCTGCCCCGGGCGGAGAGCCTGCGGTACGAGGACCTGGAGTTCGACTCGCCCTACAACACCTACAAGTACCCCGGCCTGCCGCCCGGTCCGATCGCGGCCCCGGGCGAGAGCGCCATCCGCGCGGTGCTGTACCCCGAGTCCCACGAGTACTACTACTTCGTGGCCAAGAACGACGGCTCGGGCGAGCACTACTTCGCGGCGACCTACGAGGAGCACCTGGAGAACATCGCCCGGGCTGAGGAGAACCTGGCGGCGCAGCAGCCGTAAGGCGCGGGTACAGCCGCCGCAACGGGGCAACATAACGCATAAGCAAAAACACCTCGGGGTAGACTCTCCACCGAGGTGTTTTTCCATGCGTATCCAGATGGCCAGGCGCACGTTCTGGCTCAGCATCGCCGCCATGCTGTGCCTTACCGCATTGGGTATACGGGTTTTCTACCTGCAGGTCCTGCAGGGGCCGGCGCTCACCCGCCAGGTGTTCCGCCAGCGCACGGAGCGGCTGCCCCTCCAGATGCGGCGAGGCGGCATCTATGACCGCAGCGGCGTGCCCCTCACCGACCCGCAGTCCGTGCTGGGGCTGGCCGTCTTTCCCCGGCTGATGGCCGACACCGCGGCGGTGGCGCCGCTCCTGGCTGAGGCCCTGGGCGAGGAGGCAGCGGCCCGGGTGCTGGAGTATGCGCTGGAGCACCACGAGGCGGCGTGGGTGATCGAGGGGCTCTCGCCAGTGGCCGCGGACCGGATTGCGGCCCTGGAGATTCCGGGCGTGGCCGTCGGCCCCACCGGGCAGCGCTATGGCCCCGGGTCGCTCGCCCGACACCTTGTGGGCTACGCCAACGCACTGGGGGGCCAGACGGGGCTGGAACTGGCCTACGACGCCGCCCTGCGGGGCGAGAACGTGCCCTACCTCGTGGCCAGCTACGACGGCCGGGGCCGCCCGCTTTTCACCAAAGCGCCCCAGGCCGTCCAGCCCCATGATCCGCTGCAGAAGGAGCCGTACGACGTGCACACCAGCATCGACGCCCGCATCCAGGCCGCGGTGGAGGAGGAGATGGACCGCACCGCCCACCCGACAGGCGGCCCTCTGCGCGCCGGCGTGGTGGTGATGGACGTCGCCACCGGCGAGCCGCTGGCCATTGCCGCACGCCCCAACTACGACCAGACGGTCCTCGCCGACGAGCACCAGCTGCGCAACCGGGCCCTCACGCCGTACGAGACGGGTTCGGTGTTCAAGCCCCTGGTCGCTGCGGAGGCGCTGGAAAGCGGCCTCGTCACGCCCGACGAGGAGTTCCTGTGCAGCGGCACCTACCGCCTGGGCGATCACACCTTCCGCGACGTGGAGGGGACCCCCCGGGGTCCGATGACGCTCCGGGAGGCGATCGTCTTCTCCTGCAACACGGCGTTCATCCGCATCGGCTACGAGCGGATGGGGGCCGGGGCGCTCCTGGCGGCGGCCCGGCGCTTCGGGCTGGATCAGCCCACGGGGGCGCTCCCCCCGGGCCATGAGCCGGTGGCGGCGCTGCCCGAACCCCGCTACGGCGGCGACGTCGCCCAGCTCAGCTTCGGCCAGGGCGGCCTGATGGCGAGCCCGCTGCAGGTGGCGCGGGCCTACGCCGCCATCGCCAACGGCGGCACGCTCCGCCCGGCCCGCCTGGTCTCGGCCGTGCGCAAGAGCGATGGCGAGGTCGTCTCCCGGCCCCACACCGAACCGTCCCGCCGGGTCATGAGCCGTGCGACGGCGGCCGAGCTGCAGGCCGCGCTGGTCGCCGCCACGATCCCCGGCGGCGGGGGCACGGGGCAGGCGGCCTGGGTGGAGGGCGTGGGGGCCGCCGGCAAGTCGGGCTCGGCCGACACGGTAATGGCCGGCCGTCCGGTCACGCATGCCTGGTTCGCAGGCTGGTTCCCGGCCGACCGGCCGCGCTATGTCGTGGTGGTACTCATCGAGGACGGGCGCGCCGGGGGCGCCTATGCGGCGCCGCTCTTCCGGCGCATCGCCGAGCGCATCCTGGCGCTGGGCGGATAGGAGTCTTACAAGCTGTTCACCATTCCGCCGTCCAGCTGAATGGCCGAGCCCGTGATGTACGAGGCCGCCTCGCTGGCGAGGAACGCCACCGCCCTGCCGAACTCCTCGGGCGTGCCGTAGCGGCCCATGGGGATGGTCGCGGCCGTTTGCTGCTGTACCTCCTCGAGAGTCCGGCCGGTGCGCTCGGCCACGCCCCGGTCCAGCTGGTCCACCCGGTCCGTGTGGATGCGCCCCGGAGCCACGCAGTTCACCGTGATGCCGTAGGGGGCGACCTCGGTGGCCAGGGTCTTCATCATGTTGGTCACGGCGGCGCGCAGGGAGTTGGAGAGGATCAGGTTCTGGATGGGCTGTTTGACGCCGGATGACGTGATGTAGATGATCCGGCCGAAGCCCCGCTCGCGCATCGAGGGCAGCGCCGCGCGGCTCAGGCGGACGGCCGGCATCAGGAGCAGGTTGAACGCGTTCAGCCAGGCGTCGTCGTCGAAGTCGAAGAACCCGCCTGCGGGCGGGCCGCCGGTGTTGGACACCAGGACGTCCACCCGGCCGTACTCGGCCAGCGCACGGGACGTGAACCGTTCCAGGTCTTCCTTGCGGGTCACGTCCGCGGCCAGCGCCAGGACCCTGCGCCCCGTTTCGGCGCGGATGCGGTCGGCGGCGGCGGTGACGGCCTCCTCGCCGCGGCTGCAGATGGCGAGGTCGCAACCGGCGCGCGCCAGCGCCAGGGCGGAGGCGTACCCCAGACCCTTGCTGGCGGCGGTGACCCACGCGACTCTACCGGACAACCCGAGATCCATCTTGGCCACTCCTTTCGCGTATAGAAGGGGGAGCACGCTACCTGCTGCTCAGGCCGCGAACTCCCCAGCTTAGGACGATCCTTCCACGTGTAGCATGTTCCGAGCCGCTTGGAGCGCCTGGAGCTTGGCATTCAACATGTCGATCTCGCTGTCCAGCGACGCGAGCGTCCGTTCGGTGGAGTGCAGGACCTCCTTGAGGGAGGCCACCTCCTGTTGGATCGCCTTCTGCTGGTCGGGGGAGAGGAGGGCCAGCGTTGCCAGGGTCTGCTCGAGGCTGGCCTGGTTCGCCAGCAAGATCTCCCGCTCGGCCTTCTTGGCGATCAGCTGCTGCTCGACTTCCCTGAGCTTCTGGGCGAAGAAGCCGATGGGGTCAAAGAACGGAATATCTGGCATAGGCCCCTCCCAGCGTCGCAACAGAATCGTTGGGTGTTGTTCCATTTTACACCGGCAGGCGCGACGCCGTCTATAGCCCCTTGATCGACGGTCGCTCCGGCGGTATCATTAAACGACTACACAAACAGCGTAGTCGACGAACGGGGACAGGTCAACCGGCGTACGGCCCCGCGGCGGCCCACTGCGTGGAAGCGGGAACGCGAAAATCGGAGCGAACCGTGGCGATACGGCTCTAGCGCGCGGATGGCGACGGGCTGACCGGGCTGCTGCCAGAAATTTGGGCTTGCCTGGGCGGGATTGATCGAGTAACATTAAAATCTACCGAGACCAGTGCAGGCCGAGATGTCATCTGGCCCGGTAGCTCAGTTGGTAGAGCACGCGACTGAAAATCGCGGTGTCGCCGGTTCGATTCCGGCCTGGGCCACCAACATATGGGGCTATAGCTCAGTTGGGAGAGCGCTTGAATGGCATTCAAGAGGTCAGGGGTTCGACTCCCCTTAGCTCCACCAGTCCGCTAGCGATCCGGCGGAACCGCGTCAGGGTCGGAAGGCAGCAGCGCACCGTCGGGTCGCTAGGTGGACAACCCGCAGATGTGGCGGAATTGGCAGACGCGCACGGCTCAGGACCGTGTCGGGTAACCACCCCCGGTGGGAGTTCGAGTCTCCCCATCTGCACCACTGAAGTGAACCTCCCCCGCTCCTGCGAGCGGGGGAGGTTCTTCCTTTACCGCACCGGCAGGGCTATCCCGATGCCGCCTCGGCCGCATCAGCGCCGTCCGCACAGGCTGTGACGCCGGCCCGGAAGACGAGGAAGTAGGCCAGGCTGTCGGTGAGCGCCTGCCACGAGGCCTCGAGGATGTTGGTCGACGCCCCCACCGTGGACCAGCGCTCCAAGCCGTCGCCGGACTCGATCAGCACCCGCACCACGGCGCCCGTGCCCTGCGAGCCCTCGAGGACGCGCACCTTGTAGTCCAGGAGATCCATCCGGGCGAGTTGCGGGTAGACCTCCGTCAGCGCCTTGCGCAGGGCCCGGTCCATGGCATGCACCGGCCCGTTGCCCTCGGCGGCGGTATGTACGACCCGGTCGCCCACCCGGACCTTGATGGCCACCTCGCTCTCCGCCGGTCCGCCGGAGGCCCCGGTCACCATCACCTTCACGCCCAGCACCTCGAAGGGAGGGCGGCCCTTGTAGGTGAGCAGGGCGAGGGATGCCTCGGCCCCCTCGTACTGGAAGCCGCGGCTTTCCCGCTCCTTCACCTGCTGGATCAGGGCCGCGGCCTCCCCGGGCGAGAGCCTGTCGCCGAAGGCGGCGATCAGGTTGGAGCGGCCGCCGACGTCGGAGATCAGGACCCGCCGCTCGTTGCCCACCGCCTCGGGGGGCACGTGCTCGTACATGGCGGGGTCCTTCAGCAGCGCGCTCACGTGGACGCCGGCCTTGTGGGCGAAGGCGTTGCGGCCCACGTAGGGCTGGGCGTCCCAGGGGGGCAGGTTGGCCACCTCGCTCACGAAGCGGCTCGCAGCCGTCAGCTCGGCCAGCTTGCCGTCGGGCAGGCAGGGAAGGCCCATTTTGAGCTGCAGGTTGGGGATGATCGCGCACAGGTTGGCGTTGCCGCAGCGCTCGCCGTATCCGTTGATGGTCCCCTGGACCATGGTGGCCCCCGCCTGGACCGCGGCGAGCGTCACCGCCACGCCCAGCCCGGCGTCGTCGTGGGCGTGGATGCCGATCCGAACGCCCGGAAACTCGGCGGCCACGCGCCGCACGACCTCCGCTGCCCTGTCGGGCAGGGTCCCGCCGTTGGTGTCGCACAGCACGAGCCAGTCGGCGCCGCCGGCCACCGCGGCCCGGAGCGTGGCCAGGGCGTACTCGGGATTGTGCCGGAACCCGTCGAAGAGGTGCTCGGCGTCGTAGACCACCTCCCGGCCGTACCGCTTGAGGTACGCGACCGACTCCCGGATCATGCGCAGGTTCTCCTCCAGGGTGGTGCCCAGGCCGCGGGTGACGTGGTAGTCCCAGCTCTTGCCGAAGAGCGCGACGACCGCCGTCTCCGCCTCGAGGAGCGCCCGGAGGGTGGCGTCTTCCTCCGGTGCGTTGCCGGCCCGGCAGGTGGAGCCGAAGGCCACCGCCTTGGCGCCGCGCAGCGGCCGCTCCTTGAGAATGCGGAAGAACTCGCCGTCCTTCGGGTTGGAACCCGGCCACCCGCCCTCGATGTAGGGGATTCCGAGGTCGGCGAGGCGGTGGGCGATCCGGACCTTGTCCTGGCACGAGTAGGAGATGCCAGCGCGCTGCGACCCGTCGCGCAGGGTCGTGTCATACAGGGTAATGGCCAACAACCTCATCGACCTCCTTGGGGAAGAATCAAGAAGGCCCCCGTCCCACGTCGGGACGGGGGCCTTGTGGCCTCCGCGGTACCACCCGGAATTGCCGCGCACGCGCGGCCGCCTCAGCCGGCACCCAGCAGTGCCGCCTCCCGGTAACGGGGGAGGGCCGGCCACGCCTACCTGAACGCAGGCTCGGGTGGCGGCTCGAAGGGGATTTTCGCCGGTTTCGCCGTGCGGGCCTCGCAGCCGGGGGCCCGCTCTCTGGGACGGCTCGGTCCGGGTACTCGCCCTTCTCATCGCCTGCAACAATCATGCGTATTTATCGACCACTTTATCCGCAGGGATTCGCCATGTCAAGCCCGAATCTCTACCGACCCACAGGAAACGTGTTCAGCGGGCAGAAGGAGGATGGATCGACGGTGAAAGCACCCCTCAGCCAGACCTGGGACCTGGATGTGTTCTTTCCCGGGGGCAGCGGCTCTCCGGAGTTCCGCGCGTTCCTGGACGAGCTGGCCGCTCGTGTGACCCGCCTGCAGGAGCAGTTGGAGGCGGCTCAGGTTCCCGCCAGCCCCGCGGAGCTGGACGGCTGGACGCCGCTCATCGTGGAGTGCCAGGAGCTGGTGCGGCGCCTCCGGCAGGCCGGGGCGTTCGTCTCCTGCCTGCAGGCGCAGTCGATGGCCGACCAGGAAGCCAAGCTCCTGCAGGGCCGGGTCAGCCAGATCGCCGCCGCGTTCGGCAACGCCACCACCCTGTTGGACCATCAGCTCAGCCAGCTCTCCGATGAGGTGTTCCTAGCCCTCCTCGCGCGGCCGGAGTTCGCCGACGTCGCCTATCCCCTGCAGGAGCGCCGGGCGCGGGCGGCCATGCAGATGGACCCGGCGCGCGAATCGCTGGCCGGCGACCTGGCCGTGGACGGGTACCACGCCTGGGGGCGGCTCTACAACGAACTCGTGGCGCGCATCCAGATTCCGTGGGAGGAGGACGGCAAGACCGTCTACCTCTCGGCCGGGCAGGCCGCCAACAAGCTGCTGGACCCCGACCGGGCGGTGCGGACGAAGCTCTTCCCGCTGTGGGAGCAGGTGTGGAGCGAGCAGGCCGACCTGATCGCCGAGGCGCTGAACCACCTGGCCGGCTTCCGCATCCAACTCTACAAGCACCGGGGCTGGGACTCGATCCTCACCGAGCCCCTGGAGACCAACCGGATGAAGGCCGAAACGCTCGAGGTGATGTGGGCGGTCATCGACCAGAACAAGGACATCTTCGTGGAGTACCTCAACCGGAAGGCCAGGCTCCTGGGGCTCGACAGGCTGGCCTGGTACGACGTGGACGCCCCGGTGGGCGAGTCCGCCGCGAAGGTGACCTACGACGAGGCCGCGGCCTTTGTCGTGGAGCACTTCGGCCGCTTCTCCCCGGACATGGCGGATTTTGCCCGGAAGGCGTTCGAGCAGCGCTGGATCGAGGCCGAGGACCGGCCGGGCAAGCGCCCCGGCGGCTTCTGCACCTCGTTCCCCCTCAGCCACCAGTCGCGCATCTTCATGACCTTCGGCGGCAACATGGACAACGTCTTCACGCTGGCCCACGAGCTGGGCCACGCCTACCACCAGTCGGTGATGAACGACCTGCCGCAGCTCGCTCAGCAGTACGCCATGAACGTCGCCGAGACGGCCTCGACCTTCGCCGAGCTGTTGGTGAACGACGCCGCCGTCCGGGCCGCCCGCAGCGACGAGGAGCGGCTGGCGCTCCTGGCCCTCAAGGCCGATCGGGCCGTGACCTTCTTCATGAACATCCACGCCCGCTTCCTCTTCGAGACCCGCTTCTACGCCGAACGGGCGAAGGGGCTGGTACCGGCCCAGCGGCTGAACGAGCTGATGGTGGAGGCGCAGAAGGACGCATTCCGCGGCGCTCTCTCCGAGTACCACCCGCACTTCTGGGCGTCGAAGCTGCACTTCTACATCACCGGCCAGCCCTTCTACAACTTCCCCTACACCTTCGGCTTCCTGTTCAGCTCCGGGGTGTACGCCCGCGCGCTGGAGGAGGGCCCCGCGTTCGCCCGGCGGTACGTGGAGCTTCTGCGCGACACGGGCCGGATGCGGGTGGAAGACCTGGCCGCCAAGCACCTGGGCGTGGACCTGACGAAGCCCGACTTCTGGCAGGGCGCCGTTGACGTGTCAGTGGTGGATGTGAAGCAGTTCCTGGCGCTGACCGAGAAGTGACACGTTCTGACTATGTCGATTAGGTCCGATGCCCCCTACGAGGCGGGTTCGGGCCAGCGTAAAATGGAAACACAAGGAGCCATAGCGGTTCCGGCCGGGCGGCCGGAACGAGGGCGCTGAGATGCGGAGAGTCGCCCCACCAGGGCACGCCAGGCCGGCGTGTCACTGGTGGGGTTTTGCCGCGAAAGGGGAGATAGAGCGTGCTGCAAGCCATCGTGATCGGCGGCGGCGTGACGGGCGCCGGCATCCTGCGAGACCTGGCCCTCCGGGGCATCAAGGCGGCTCTCGTCGAGCAGGGCGACCTGGTGCACGGCACGTCCAGCCGCTACCACGGCCTGCTGCACAGCGGCGGTCGCTACGCCGTGAAGGACCCGGAGTCCGCCCGGGAGTGTGCGGAGGAGAACCGGATCGTGCGACAGATCGCTCCGTTCGCCGTGGAGCCCTGTGGCGGGCTGTTCGTGCGGCTGGAACAGGACGACCCGGCCTACGCCCGGCAGTGGGTGACCGCGTGCCGGGACGCCGGCATCCCGGTGGAGGAGGTGGACGTGGACCGCCTGCGCCGGGAGGAGCCGCTGCTGTCCGAGTCGGTGCGGGAGGCGTACACCGTGCCCGATGCGTCCGTAGACGGATGGCGACTCGTGCAGGGCAACGTGGCCGCCGCCGAGGCGCTGGGGGCCCGGGTGCTCACCTACCGGCGGGTCGTGGGACTGCTGATGGACGGGCCCCGCGTGGTGGGCGTGCGGCTGCGGAACTTGGCCACCGGCGAGGAGGAGCGGCTGGAGGCAGAGATGGTGATCAACGCCGCCGGGGCCTGGGCCGGTCAGATTGCCGCCATGGCGTCTGTCCCCCTCAGCGTCGTGGCTGACCGGGGAGTACTGCTGGTCTACCACGGCCGCCTGACCAGCCGGGTGGTCAACCGGCTGCGCAAGCCGGGTAACGGCGACATCTTCGTGCCGGCCGGAAGCGTGACCCTCCTGGGCACCACTGCCACGCCGGTGCCGGACCCGGATAACATCGAGGTACCCGCGTCCGAGGTGCAGGAGTTGAAGCGGCTGGGCGCGGAGATGCTCCCGCTGGCCGCACACGCCCGGGTGCTGCGGGCCTTCGCCGGCGTGCGGCCGCTGTACGGGTCGCGCAGTGCCGGCAACACCCGTGAACTCTCCCGCACCTTCGTGGTGATCGACCACAAGGCCGAGCACGGGATCGACGGGCTGGTCTCGATCGTGGGTGGCAAGCTGACCACCTACCGGCTCATGGCCGAGCGGGTGGTGGACGTGGCGGCCGCGCACCTGGGCGTTACCGCCCCCTGCCGGACGGCGGTGGAGCCGATCCTGCCCCCGCCTGACCCCACCGCGCTGAGCCGGGTGGTGCACGTGGTGGGCACGGAGCGGGCCCGTGCGGTGGCGGACAGGCACCCGGCGATGCTCCCCGCCGTAGCCGAGGCCATGGAGCAGCCCGGAGGCGCCCAGGTAGTCTGCGAGTGTGAGCAAGTGACAGCCGGCGAACTGGTGGCCACCGCCCGGAGCCTCACCAACCCGTCGCTGGGCGACCTGCGGCGGAGGACACGGCTGGGCATGGGCACCTGTCAGGGCGGCTTCTGCGGCTACCGGGCGGCCCTGATCCTCGCCCGGGAGGGCATCATCTCGCCTGATCGCGTGCCTGACCTTGTGGCCCGCTTCCAGGCGGAGCGGTGGCGCGGGGTGCGGGGCGGCCTGGGCGGTCTGGAACTCCGGGCGGCCGAACTGAACTACGCCCTGGCCCGCAGCCAGCTGGCGATGGTGCCCCTGCAGGGGAGCGCCGGAGACGGCGCCGCCGCCCGGGGCGCCCTGAAGGCGGGAGGTGTGGCGGATGACTGAGCAGATGATCGGCACCCCGTGCTTTCGCGGCCGGGTGCGGCGCCCGCAGGTCCTGGTCATCGGCGGTGGCCTCGCCGGCATGACGGCGGCGCTGGCGGCGCGCCGAACGGGCGCCCGCGTCACCCTGGTGGCGGAAGGGGCCGGCGTGTTGGAACTGGCATCGGGCTGCATCGACCGGCTGGCCGTTCCGTCTGACGTTCTTCCCCCGGAGCACCCGTACCGGCTTCTCGGGATGGAAGCCGTAGACCGGGAACTGGCGGTCTTCCAGGAGGAACTCTCCCGGGTGGGGTGGCCGCTTTCCCCGGGCGTCGACGTGATCACCGCACTGGGGGCACGCCGTCCGACGTACCTGGTCGCCCCCGGGATGGCCGCACCTCCCCCGGACGCATCCGTGCGGGTGGTGGGCTTCCGGGGCCTGCGCGACTTCGACCCCTCCGTGGTGGCCGCCGGGCTGGGGAACGCTTCCTGGTGCTGGGTCGACCTTCCCGGGTCCCCCGAGGAGATCCACCCTGTCGCCCTCGCCCGGCTGCTGGAAGACGAGAACTACCGCGCCGAGGTCATCACCGCGGTTCGCACGGCCCTTAGCCAATCGCGCAAGGCGGCAGCCCCGCTGACGGGGTCCGTCTCCCTGGAAAGCGGCGAGAGCGAGTTCCCGGCGAACGGGGCAGGGGCCCTCGAGGGGAGCGGCAGCCAGTTCCCGGCGAGCGGGGCGCGGGCTCCCCAGAAGGGCGGCAGCGAGTTCCCAACCAGCGGGGTACGGGCCTCCGAGAGGGGCGGCAGCGAGCCCACGGCGAGCGGAGCATCGGCGCCGGAAAGGGGTGCCCCTGAGTCCCCCGCGACGGAAGCAGGTGCGCCGCGCGGGGCGGACCTACAGCCCGAATGGGTTCTCTTCCCCGCCGTGTTGGGGCTCGCCGGCGCCTCCCGGGTGCAGCAGGCCATCGCAGAGGCCATCGGCATGCCCGTGGCGGAGGTCCTGCTGCCGCCGCCGTCGGTGCCCGGCCTGCGTCTGGCTGAGTTCCTGCGCCGGGCCGTTCAGCTGGCGGGCGTTGACCTCGCCCTGAACAGCCGGGCGGTGCGGGCCCAGGTGAAGGACGGCCGCGTGGTCGCCGTCGTCTGCGAAGGGCCCGGCGGACGAGTACGGTACGAGGCCGAGGCCTATGTGCTGGCCACGGGTGGCCTGCTGGGCAACGGACTGATGGCCGACGGGCTCCAGGTGACGGAGCCGCTTTTCGGCCTGCCGGTCACGACGCCGCAGCCGGGCGAGCCGTCCGCCTGGGCCGATGCCAGCTTCCTGCCGGAGGGCGGCCACCCCTTCGTGCGCGTCGGCGTTGCCGTGAACGACGAACTGCGCCCGGAGGGTTTTGCGAATCTCTTCGTGTGTGGCCGGACGCTGGCCGGCTACGACCCCTACGCCGAGGGCTCCGGCGGCGGCGTGGCCGTCGCCACGGGCGGCGTGGCGGGCCGCAGGGCAGGGCGCCTGGCGCTGACGGACGGAGGTGAGCGGCGGTGATCGACCAGTACGATGCATGTCTGAAGTGCACCATCTGCGAGGTACACTGTCCCGTGCTGCGGGTCGCCCCCGAGTTCCCTGGGCCCAAGAACGGCGGACCCGGGCTCGCCCGCCTGCGCGCCGCCGGCGAGGTGGCCGAACTGGACCACCTGGATCTGTGCCTCGGCTGCCGCACCTGCGACACGGTCTGCCCGTCGGGCCTCCAGCCGTCTGAGCTGGTCAACGAGCCGAAGGTCCGCCGCGTGGGCGTCCGGGGGCTCGCGTTCCGGGACTGGGTCCTGACCCACACTTACCTGGTGGGTCCGATTGCGGTGCATATGCCGGGGCTGGTGAACGGCGTGCTCGCCAACCGGCCCATCCGCTGGACCATGGAGAAGGTGCTCGGCATCGACCGCCACAAGCCGATGCCCCGCTACGCGAACCGCTCGTTCCGCGCCTGGTTCGCGAAGCACGAATCACCTTGGAAGGACCGTCCTGCCCCCAACGGCAAGGTCGCCTACTTCCACGGCTGCTCGACCCAGTTCATGGAGCCGCAGATCGGGCAGCACGTGGTCGAGGTGCTGGAGCACAACGGGTTCGAGGTGATCCTCCCCGAGCAGACGTGCTGCGGGCTTCCCCTCATCGCCAACGGAGACCTGAACGCCGCCGCGCACAATGGCCGCTTCAACCTGCGCCACCTGCTCGAACCGGCGGAGCAGGGCATTCCGATCGTCGTGAGCTCGGTCGGCTGCTCCCTCGTCCTGAAGCACGACTACCCCAACGTCCTTCATCTGGACGGCGCCGACGTGGTAGCTCGGCAAGTCTACGACATCTCCGAGTTCCTGCTCGCCTGCCACGAGCAGGGAATGCTGCGCACGGACTTCCGCTACATGGACCAGCGGCTCCCTTACCACCAGCCCTGCCACCAGCGGGCACAGGGCATCGGGGTTCCCGCGGTGGCACTGCTGAACCTTATCCCCGGCGTGGAGACCTGGAACATCGACGCCGGCTGCTGCGGTTCCGCAGGGACCTACGGCTTCAAGAAGGAGAAGTACGAGGTCTCGATGAGGGTGGGCACCCCGATGCGGGACGCGCTGCTCGCTTCCGGCGCTCCCCGTGCCGTCTCGGACTGCGAGACGTGCCGCTGGCAGATCGAATACCAGACCGGCATTCGGGCGATCCATCCGATCAGCGTGATCTGGGAGGCCTACGGGCTCGGTTGCTGACCTCGGGCGTCCCCCACGAGAGCCGGGAGGCAGCGGGACCACCTGATGCCGCCTTCCGCCGGTTGCGTGCGTGGGTCAGTGATGCGAGGCAGCCGGCGCCGCGAAGCCGCCGCCGGAAGTCGTGGAGACTTCGGGCCCGCGTCCCCTGCACGGGTGAGGCGGGTTCATGGGGCGTGTTCGACCTGATTGGCGCGGGCGGGGTGACCCCCCCCGAAAGGGGGGTCAACCCCCAGG
>NZ_JBFNEH010000062.1:0-15906 GCF_040797425.1 Symbiobacterium sp.
GGACGTATCGTTCGGGTTCATCGGCGTCCGGTTCACCCCCACGCGCGTGGGGACAACGGTCGAGGTGCCGAAGCGAGGGATGGTCTCCCCGGTTCACCCCCACGCGCGTGGGGACAACGCAGCTCCTGGAACAGGATCAGCTCATCGGTGCGGTTCACCCCCACGCGCGTGGGGACAACACTAACGAAACCCGCATGGGACAAGGCCCGCTCCAGAAAACCGGGGGTTTTAGTATCAGTTCAACAAACACTAAACCGCCGCCCAATCCATTTACTACTCCATCAACTCTCGCGTTCCCTGCCATTCATCACCTTTCCCGGTCCAGGGCGCTCACCTTGTGCTCGAACTCCTGCTCCAGCATCTTCTCCTGCAGCTGGCGGAACTGCAAATACACCTCCTCTTCCACAAGCCCCCGGTCCAGTCGCCGCATCGAGCTCTCCAACTCGTTCACCAAGTTCGTCGGCGCATAGCGCCCGACGTGGCGCGGATCCACGCCGCCCACGCAGAGCGGTCGGTCGCTGGCCACGCGTTCCCGGATCAGCCGCCACAGAGGCTCGACCTGGCGAGTCGAACGCCAGAACGGGTAGACGTTCGGCCTGAGGAGCCCATCCACGTCCGACGGCCCGGCGATGAAGTCCCACGCATGGGTCAGCGAGAAGAAGCACGACTCGATAAGCAGCACATCATAGCCGTGATGCAGGTGCAGGTATTCCACCAGCCGGGCCTTGGCCGCGAAGATCGCCGTGGTTCTGTTCGCCGAGCAGAACGACTCGTGCGTCGGCGATGGCGTTGGTGGCGTTGGCAACGGCCGCAAGCGGATCCCGGTGCTCCTCTGACACCGGAACCGCTGAGCGCACAAGCTGCTCCACGGGGCTCCCCTCCCTCTTACGTTCACGAGCCGCAACGGCGAGTCGCCTTGCAGAGCGCCTCAGGAACCGGCTGCCTGACCCAAACGACGAGTATTGTAGCGAAAACAGAGACTCGTAGGAAGGCATGCCGGGGGAGGGCCTGCATGAAGCTCAGCAGCGGACGTGCAGCCTCAGTCGTGGTTCCCGCCATTCTGCTTGTGGGGTGCACCGTGCCGGGCATCGGCCAGCAGCCGGACGTGCCATCCGGCGTTCACTTGCTGGCGGATGCCATCATGAGCATCGTGCGGCTCGATCAGGGACAGCTCGAGGTCAAGTTTTCGGCGCACAACGTGAACGCAGGAACGGAAACCTGCACGGAGGCTGAGTCGGCTGTGGACTGGTGGCCCCCAGAGCTGCGGGATCGGATCATCCGCGAGACCACGTGGGGGTGGCGCCGGGGCGGGACACCTGTCCATCCAGGCCAGCGGGAGGCCCCTAAGGGCGAGACCTTGTTTGACGTCACGGGCATGTCGGAAGACCAGGTGCTTCAACTCCTTGAAGACCTGACGGTAACTATTCGTTGTAACTCGCCCGACGGATATATGAACCGAGTGTTGCTCACGTTGAAGGATGAACGGCAGTGAAAGGGGTTTTGGTGCAATCAGGGGGAATCGGGCTTGCGCGGGTAGAAACCCGCGCCAACGCGTCGGTGCGCCCGCCCAGTCCGTCTCGGCAGGTCCGCCAGCCGGTTGGCGCCCCTGGAGACCGCCCATGCTCCCCGCACTCACTTCACCACCACCGACTCCTCCCCCACGATGCGGGCCAGGGCGTTCACCATCGACGGCGTCACCGTCACCCGCAGGTGGTCGTGCACCTCGATCCACTTCCCAGCGGGCTCCATCTTGATCCGCACCGGCGTGGACCCCGGGTGGGCACGCAGCACCCGCTCCACCTTTCGCATGAGCGGTGAGTCCTGCTTGAGCGCGGGGACGCGCAGGTACACACAGCGCGGCTGCTGGGCCGGTGCCTCCCCGGCGGCCGGCCCTGCGGGTGTGCCGCGTGCGGTACCCCCGCCCGGCCCCCTACCAGCCGCGGCGGACGGGGTCCCTCGAACCGGAGCCCCGGCCTGCACCGCCCCGCCGCGCGGCGGGGTGCCCTGCTGGGGTGCCTGCCGCCCGGGCTCCGCCGGGACCTCCCGCACGACCCCGGCGCGCTCAGCCCGCGCCGACTCCGCGTACGACTCACCCGTCCCGTGAGGGCCGGCAGGCGCACTCGCCGCGGGCCGCGCCCGCACAGGCGTCGCTGCTGCCTCCGGCGGCTGCGGCCGCCGGGGCTTCGCGTCGTCCCGCAGCAAGGCCACCTCGTCGGCCAGCACCTTCACTTCCTCCTCCTGCACCTGCAGCCGGCCCCGCACCAGCAGGGGCTGCTCCTCCCGCAGCACCCGGGCGCAGGCCTGCAGCACCCGCGGGAAGACCACCACCTCCACCTGACCCGTCTGGTCCTCCAGGGTCAGGAAAGCCATGTTGGCACCGGCACGGGTGGTCACCTGCTTCAGCCCGGCGAGCATCCCGCCCACCGCCACCCGGGCGCCGTCCCGCTGCTCCGGCAGCGCCGCCACCGGGATGCAGCCGTGCACCGCCAGGGCTGCCTGGTACTGGCGCAGGGGGTGACCCGACACGTAGAAGCCCAGCACCTCCTTCTCCATCGCCAGCAGCCGCTGCGGCGGCAGTTCGGGGATGTCGGGCAGATCGCCCTGGCCGCCGCCCTGCGGCCCCGACACGCCCAGGTCGAAGAGCGAGATCTGCCCCGCCTGGCGGTGGCGCTGCAGCTTCTGCGCGTCGTCCAGGATCCGGTCCAGCGCCTCCAGCATCTGCGACCGGCGGGCGGGTCGGCCGCCCGGCGGCGCGACCCGGTCGAACGCCCCGGCCATGATCAGCGACTCGATCGCCCGGCGGTTGAGCGGCCTCAGGTCCACCCGCTCGCAGAAGTCCCGGAGTCCCGTGAAGGGGCCCCCTTGCTCCCGGGCGGCCACGATGGCGTCCACGGCGTTCCAGCCCACGTTCTTCACCGCGCCGAGGCCGAAGCGGATCGTCTGGCCGTCGGGCACGAACCGGGTGTACGAGGTGTTCACATCCGGCGGCAGCACCTGGATGCCCAGCCGGCGGCATTCTTCAATGTAGAGCGCCAGCTTCGCCTCCTGGCCCATCACCGAGTTCATGAGCGCGGCCATGAAGGCCACGGGGTAGTGCCGCTTCAGGTAGGCCGTCTGGTAAGCCACCTTGGCGTACGGCGTGGCGTGGCACTTGTTGAAGCCGTAGTTGGCGAAGCGGATCATCTGGTCATAGAGGGCCGTCGCCACCTCGTGGCTGTAGCCGCGCTGCTCCAGGGCCTCCATGAACAGGCGGCCGTACTTCTCCATGTCGCCCCGCTTCTTCTTGGCGATGGCCCGGCGGAGCAGGTCGGCCTGCCCGAGGGAAAGCCCCGCCAGCCGGTGGGCGATCTGGATGATCTGCTCCTGGTAGACCATCACCCCGTAGGTCTCGCTCAGGATCGGCTCCAGGTCGGGGTGCAGGTACGTCACCGACGCCGGGTTCTGCTTGCCGGCGATGTAGTCGGGAATGTGCTCCATGGGCCCCGGGCGGCAGAGGGAGATGGTGGCGATGATGTCCTCGAAGCGGGTGGGCTTCATCTGCCGGAGCACGTCGGCCACCCAGCCCGCCTCCAGCTGGAAGATCCCCAGCGTCTCGCCGCGGGCGAGCATGGCGTAGGTCTCGGGGTCGTCCAGCGGCACCTTCTCGATGTCGAAGTCCGGCTGCTCCCGCCGCACGAACTTCACGGCGTGGTCGATCACCGTGAGCGTGCGGAGGCCCAGGAAGTCCATCTTGAGCAGCCCGATCTCTTTCAGCTGGTCCATGTCGAACTGGGTGACGATCGAGTCGTCGCCCATGCGGTAGAGCGGCACGCGCTCCACCAGCGGCTCGGCCGTGATCACCACCCCGGCGGCGTGGACCGACGGGTTCCGGGGCATGCCCTCCACCGCCCGGGCGGTGTCGATGAGCGTGCGGATCTCCGGCCGCTCCTCATAGAGCGTCCGCAGCTCCTCCACCTTCTCCAGGGCGGCGTCGAGACTCTGGCCCCAGGGCAGGAGCTTCGCCACCCGGTCCACCTCGCCGTAGCCCATGCCGAGGGCGCGGCCCACGTCCCGCACCGCCGCCCGGGCGGCCATGGTGTTGAAGGTGATCACCTGGGCCACGCAGTCGGCCCCGTACTTGCGGTGGACGTACTCGATCACCTCGCCCCGCCGCTCGTAGCAGAAGTCGATGTCGAAGTCGGGCATGTCCACCCGCTCCGGGTTCAGGAAGCGCTCGAAGAGCAGGCCGTAGCGCAGCGGGTCCACGTCGGTGATGCCCAGCACGTAGGCCACCAGCGACGAGGCCCCGGATCCCCGCCCCGGACCCACGGGGATCCCCCGGGAGCGGGCGTACTCCACGAAGTCCCACACGATCAGGAAGTAGCCCGGGAAGCCCATGCTGATGATCACGTTCAGCTCGTGCTCCAGCCGCTCCATCGCCCCGGGCGGCGGGTTGCCGCCGTAGCGGGGGCCGATGCGGTCGTAGCAGAGCTTGCGCAGGTAGCTGGCGGCGTCGTACCCCGGCGGCAGGGCGTAGTTGGGCAGGTGGATCTGCCCGAAGGGGATCTCCACGTTGCAGCGCTCGGCGATGGCCAGGCTGTTCTCCAGGGCGCCGGGCACGTGGCCGAAGCGCCAGTACATCTCCTCCGCCGACTTCACGTAGAGCTCGTTGGACCCGATCCGGAGGCGGTTGGGGTCATCGACGGTCTTGTTGGTGCCGATGCAGATGAGCACGTCCTGGATGCGGGCGTCCTGCGGCAGCAGGTAGTGCGCGTCATTGGTGGCCACCACCGGCAGCCCCTGCTCCAGGAGGAACCGGTTCAGCCCCTGCTGCTCGGGCAGGCCCAGGTCCTGCAGCTCCAGGAAGTAGTGGTCCGGCCCGAAGATCTCCCGGTAGCGGCCGATGGCCTTGCGGGCCTCGTCGGGCTGGCCCGCCAGGAACTTCTGCGCCACCTCGCCGGCGAGGCACCCGGAGAGGACGATCAGCCCCTCCCGGTGCTGGTGGAGCAGATCCAGGTCTACCCGGGGCTTGTAGTAGAAGCCCTCGGTGTAGCCGGCCGAAACCAGCTTGATCAGGTTCTTGTAGCCGGTGTAGTTCTCGGCCAGCACCGTGAGGTGGTACGGCTTGTCACCGCCGGTCTTCACGTGGCGGGAACCGGGGGCGACGTAGAGTTCGCAGCCGATGATCGGCTTCACACCGTGCTGGCGCATGGCCTTATAAAAAGGAAGCACGCCGAAGAGCACGCCGTGGTCCGTGATGGCCATGGCCCGCATGCCCAACTCCGCGGCGCGCTGCGCCAGGGGCTCGATGCGGTTGGCCCCGTCCAGCAGCGAGTATTCGGTGTGCACATGCAGATGCACGAACTCCGGGCGGCCCATCCTTCGGTCACCTCGCTCGCTCACTGGGGCAATGATTCGCCGCGGGGGCGACCCGAACCTGCATTCGTCTTTCGTCTGGACCGCGACCAAACGGAGTAGAATGCCCAACCGGACGGCCCCTGCGGGCGGGCCGCAGGGGGCCGGGGGCGGGACCTGCGGCGGCGGGTACGGTGCAGCCACCGCAGGCCCTCTGGTATAATGAAGACTTGCGGTGTGACCGACAAGGGGAGGCATGTCACCGGATGACGGCAGACTGGAAACGCAACATCATCCTGTTCCTCGGCAGCCAGACCATCTCGCTCTTCGGCTCTGCCCTGGTTCAGTACGCCATCACGTGGTACATCACGCTGACCACCCAGTCCGGCGCCATGATGACCATCGCCATCGTCTGCGGCTTCCTCCCCACCTTCTTCCTCTCGCCCTTCGCGGGCGTGTGGGCCGACCGGTACAGCCGCAAGTGGCTCATCGCCCTGTCAGACGCCCTGATCGCGCTGGCCACCCTGATCATGGCCCTGCTCTTCCTGGCCGGGCACGGCTCGCTCTGGCTGCTCTTCGCCATGTCGGCCATCCGCGCCCTCGGCGGGGCCGTGCAGCAGCCGGCGGTGGGCGCCATCCTCCCCGACATCGTGCCCGTGGAGCAGCTCACGCGGGTAAACGCCACCAACGGCAGCATCCAGTCGCTGGTGAGCCTCGTCTCGCCGATGGTGGCCGGTGCGCTGCTCTCCATGGCCTCCATCGAGGCCATCTTCTTCATCGACGTCGTCACCGCTGCGGTAGCCATCCTCACGCTGCTCACGCTGGTGAAGGTGAAGGTCCACGCCAAGGCGCAGCAGGCCCAGTCGGTGGGGTACTTCGCTGACATGCGGCAGGGCTTTGCCTACATCGGCAGCCATGCCTACGTGAAGCGGTTCTTCGCGTTCTGTGCGGTCCTCTACGTGCTGGTCGTGCCGGCCGCCTTCCTCACGCCCCTGCAAGTGGCGCGCTCCTTCGGCGAGGACGTCTGGCGGCTGACCGCCATCGAGGTCGCCTTCTCGGGCGGCATGCTGGTGGGCGGTGGCCTCGTCGCACTGTGGGGCGGCCTCCGCAACCGGGTTCACACCATGGCCCTCGCCTGCCTGGTCATGGGCGCCTGCACGGTGGGCCTGGGCGTGGTGCGGAACTTCTGGATCTACCTGGGCCTCAACAGCCTTTACGGCATCGCCCTGCCCTACTTCAACACGCCGTCCATGGTGCTGGTGCAGGAGAAGGTAGAGGCCGACCTCCTGGGCCGCGTGTTCGGGGTCTTCGGGATGATCACCAGCGCCATGATGCCCCCGGCCATGCTCGTCTTCGGGCCGGTTGCGGACGTGGTGCCGATCGAGCGGCTGCTGGTGGGCACCGGCGCCGTGATGCTCCTCGCCTCCCTCTTCCTCATGAGCGACCGGGTGCTGGTGGCCGCCGGGCGGCCGGCGGCGTAGCGACCGGCTACAGCATCTCCAGCGGCACCTTCCGTGTGGGCGCCGGGAAGGCCCGGTCCAGTTCGGCCAGGTCCTCAGCAGTGAGCTGCAGCGCCAGCGCCGCCCGGTTCTCCCGCACGTGCTCCGGGCGGGCGGCCTTTGGGATCACCAGGATGTCCCCCTGCCAGAGCAGCCACGCCAGGGCGCCCTGCGCCGGCGTGGCGCCGTGGCGTGCGGCCACCCGCTGCAGGACGGGATGCCGCAGCATCCGGCCCTGCTCGATGGGCGAGTAGGCCATGATCGGGATGCGCCGCTGCCGGCACCAGGGCAGGAGGTCGTACTCGATGCCCCGCCGGGTGAGGTTGTAGAGCACCTGGTTGGCGGCCACCTGTTCGCCGCCCCCGAGGCGCGCCAGCTCCTCCATGTCGGCGGTGTCGAAGTTGCTCACGCCCCAGTGGCGGATCTTGCCGTCCCGCTGCAGCTGCAATAATGCCTCGAGCGTCTCCGCCAGGGGCACCCGCCCCCGCCAGTGGAGCAGGTAGAGGTCGATCCGGTCGGTCCGCAGGCGCCGGAGCGACCGCTCGCAG
The DNA here is from genome assembly GCF_040797425.1 of Symbiobacterium sp. Lineage (NCBI taxonomy): Bacteria > Bacillati > Bacillota > Clostridia > Eubacteriales > Symbiobacteriaceae > Symbiobacterium > Symbiobacterium sp. Next base: position 7,382 of record NZ_JBFNEH010000062.1, read on the forward strand.
GCGGCGATGGTCCCCTTCCTGCTGGCGTTGTACGGGAGCACCTTGCTCACCAGGAAGACTTCGTCCCGGCGGCCGGCAATCGCCTCGGCCACCACCTCCTCGGCGCCGCCGTCGGCGTACATCTCGGCCGTGTCGATGAGCGTCATGCCCAGGTCGAGCCCCAGGCGAAGGGCGGCCGCCTCCTCGCGTCGGGCGTGCGGACGCTCGCCCATGCGCCAGGTGCCCTGGCCGAGGATCGGAACGGTCTCCCCGGAGGGAAGGGCGAGCCGCGGAACCGGTCCCACGGGATCCTGCCGTGTCATGGGGTTCCCTCCTCGCTGCGGCAGTGGTCAGCCCCATCGTACCACAGTGAAGAGTGCGAGGCACTGCGGTGGCCGTCGCCCCGGGAAGGAACCGCACGGCCGCCGCACGAATTTTAGTTGTTTATCACCATGCGGATGTGAGGCATCAGGATGGTCACCGTTCAAGGCAGCTTCGTCCCTTACCGCGCCGCTGGCTTCTTCTTTGTCTGGGGCCTTGACCCCGCGGTCAGCACCGCCCCGCCCGACCGCGCCCGGGCCGTCCCCGTTCACGCCGGGGCCGTGGCGCCCGAGCAGTTCTGCCCGGTGCTTCGGGGGCTGCCCTACCTGAGCGCCCTCACCCTGGTGCAGTGGCAGCCCGGTCCCGACGGCCCCTGGCCCGCCAGGGTCCCGGGGGTCGCGCTGGCCTTGCCCAACGCCGTCCAGTGGCTGCTCGACCTGGAAGCGCATTTCGGGGGCACCGCCCTCCGGCCGGGGCAGAGCCTCCGGCTCTGGAGCGTGGCCGCCAAGCTGCTGCTGGAGTTCCTCGGCCGGGGCCAGGTGCTTCCGGTACTCCGCACCGAAGCCGGGGTGCTGACCGCCGACTGGTCACTCCACCTGACCGATCCCGACGATGCCCGGCGCGTCGCCGCCCTCGCCGCCGCCCTGCCGGACGCCTGCCGCGCCCTGGTACCCCCCGACCGGGACCGCCGCGCCTACGCCCTGCCCGACGCCGATGCTCTCCTGCGGCAGTTCCTGCACACCGCGGCCGCCGGCATGGTGCGCCTGCTCCTGGAAGGGGTTCCCCTCCCCAAAGCGCAGTCGCTGCAGGACACCGCCCTGCGCCACTGGCTGGCCGCCCTGGCCGGTGCCGCGCCCCGCGACCTTCCCCCCGGCCTCCCCGGCGAACAGGAGCTCTTCGCCGCGGTCGACCGCTGGACCGCTCCCGCCACCGGCGTGCTGGGCCACACAGCGCTGCGCACCGGCCTCCGCCTCAATCCGCCCGGCTCCGGGACGGATGGAGAGTGGGAGCTGGAGCTCACGCTGCACGCCCCTGAAGAGGGCGCTCCTCCCATCACCGCCGATGCGGTCTGGGAGAGCCTGGGGCACGACGTGGAAATCGGCGGGCAGCACTACCGCAATGCCGAGCAACGGCTGCTGGCCGACCTGCCTGCGATGGCCCACCTCTACCCGCCACTGGCGCCGCTGCTGCGTGAAGCTGCCCCCGCCCGCACCGCCGTCACCACCGACGACGTGCTCGCCCTACTGCAGGAAGGCGCCCTGCTGCTTCAACAGGCCGGCCACCCAGTGCTGCTGCCGGCGGCCCTGGTGAGGCCGGCCTCCCTGCGGGTGGCGATGCGACTGAGCCCCGCCGGGGGCCGCCCCAGGCACTTCGGCCTGCACCAGATCGTGGACGTGCGGTGGGACGTGGCCCTGGGCGACGCCCCGCTCACGCTGGACGAGCTGCGCCAGCTGGCCCGGCAGAAGCGGCCGCTGGTGCAGATGCAGGGCCGGTGGGTGCGGGTGGACGAGCGCACGCTGGCCGCGGTGCTCCGGCGCATTGAGCAGCACGGCGAGCAGGTGGAACTGGGCACGGCCCTGCACCTCGCCCCCGAGGTGGATGAGACCACGGCAACCGGCTGGATCGCCGACCTGCTGGGGCGGCTGCAGGAACCTGCCCGGGTGGAGCCGGTGCCTGCCCCCAGGGGGTTCGTGGGCACCCTGCGCCCCTATCAGGAACGGGGGCTCGCCTGGCTGGCGTTCCTGCGCCGCTACGGCCTGGGCGCCTGCCTGGCCGACGACATGGGCCTGGGCAAGACCGTGCAGCTCATCGCCCTGCTGCTCTGGGAGCGGGAGGCCGGGCTGGCGACGGGGCCGACGCTGCTGGTGTGCCCCGTGTCAGTGCTGGGCAACTGGAAGCGGGAGCTCGGCCGCTTCGCCCCGGACTTGCGGGTGATGGTCCACCACGGGGCCGGGCGCCTCGGCGAGCAGGACTTCGCCCGGGAGGCGGCAGCGCACGACGTGGTGCTCACCACCTACTCCCTGGTCGCCCGGGACGCCGACCTGCTGGCCCGGGTGGCGTGGAACGGCGTGGTGGCCGACGAGGCGCAGAACCTGAAGAACCCCGCCACCCAGCATGCCCGGGCGCTCCATCGTCTGGCGGGCGGGTACCGCGTCGCCCTCACCGGCACGCCCATCGAAAACCATCTCGGCGACCTCTGGTCGATCTTCCAGTTCCTCAACCCGGGCCTGCTGGGCAGCTACGAGGAGTTCCAGCGGCGCTATGCCCTGCCGATCCAGCGGTTCCAGGACGAGGAGGCGACCCGGCGGCTGCGCCGGCAGGTGGGCCCGTTCATCCTGCGCCGGCAGAAGGACGACCCGGCCATCGCCCCGGATCTGCCCGAGAAACTGGAGAACACGGAAATCGTCCACCTCTCGGTGGAGCAGGCGGCGCTCTACGAGGCGATCGTGCAGGAGACCCTGGAGCGGGCGGCCCAGACGGAGGGTATCCAGCGGCACGGTGCGGTTCTGGCTGGCCTCACCCGGCTCAAGCAGGTCTGCAACCACCCCGCGGCCCTTTCCGACGACGGGCCGCTGGTGGGGGAGAGCGGCAAGATCGAGCGGCTGGTGGAGCTGCTGCAGGAGGTGCTGGCGGCGGGGGAGCAGGCCCTGCTCTTCACGCAGTTCGCCCGCTTCGGCGCCCGGCTGCAGCCGTACCTGGCCGGCCGGCTGGGCTGCGCGGTGCTCTTCCTCCACGGCGGCACACCCCAGCCCGAGCGGGAGCGGCTGATCGCCCGCTTTCAGGCCGGCGAGGCGCCCCTCTTTCTCCTCTCGCTCCGGGCCGGCGGGCTGGGGCTCAACCTCACTGCCGCCACCCACGTATTCCACATCGACCGCTGGTGGAACCCGGCGGTAGAGGACCAGGCCACCGACCGGGCCTACCGCATCGGCCAGACCCACCGGGTGCTGGTGCACCGGCTGATCACCGCCGGCACGCTGGAGGAGCGCATCGACCGCCTGCTGGCCGAGAAGCGGTCGCTCTCGCAGCAGGTGATCGGCGCCGGAGAGGCCTGGCTGGGCAACCTCTCCACCGAGGAGCTGCGGGCCCTCATCACGCTGGAGCGGGAGGGATAGGCCGTGCCCAACTGGATAAGCGAGCACTGGCTCTCCTACCTGCAGCGCGAGCTGCTCCTGCTGCCCATGACGCCCGGCCAGCGGAAGAGCGCGGAGCGGGGCGACGCCCGCCTCTCCTTCGCCCGGGGTACGATCACCGCCAAGGTGGAGGTAGGTCACGCCGGGGCCACCGAAACGGCCACGATGAAGTTCAAGCCCTTCGGGCAGCGGGAGTGGCGCCGCCTCGAGGAGGCCATCGCCGCAGACCCTGGGGCAGCCCGGCGCCTCCTGAGCGGCGGTCTGGGCCCGGAGCTCGAGGAGGTCTTCAACCGCGCCGGACTGAGCCTGTTCCCCGCGGGCCACGGCCGTCAGTTCCGCTGCACCTGCCGGGAGCGGTGGGGCTGCCGGCACCAGCGGGTCCTGGCGGTCCGCGCGGCCCGGATGTTCGACGCCAATCCCTTCCTCTGGCTCGAGGTCCTGGGCCGGCCCCGGGAAGAACTGCTGGCCGGGGTGCGGACCCGCCTGGCGGACCAGTCCGTAGCTGCGACCGCCGGGGCCGCGCAGAACGTGACAGGAGGCCAGACCGAAGCGGCCGACACGGGGTCAGCGAACCCCGGGCCGGCGGTGAGTTCCTTCTGGCTCGACCCCGAGCGGTTCCTGGAGACCGGGGCCGATCCGGCCGGCATCCCGGTGCGGCCGGGGGAGGCGCCCGTACCCGACGCCCTCCTCAAGGAGCTGGGGCCGCTGCCGCTTCCGCCGCAGCTGAACCGCACCCGCCGGTACGAACTGGTCCAGGTCACCCGCTGGGGCCAGACCTTTACCGTGCACCAGGCCGTGGAGGAGACGGCCGAGCAAGTGCTGGCCCGCTACTACGCCGCCATCAGCGCCGGTGCAGCGGCGTTAGCCCGGGGGGAGCGCGCGCCCGCGTACCGGGAGGAGCCCCTGCCCGGCAAGCGTATCCCCCTGCAGCCGCGCCTGGCGGCGGAGATCCAGGCGGTGGTGGACGAACGGGAGGGCGCCGTCGCCCTGCAGGATCTGGTGAGGTCCTGCCCCACGGCGGCCGCCCTCCCCGGCGAGAGTGCGCTGCAGACTGTCCGGGACGCCGCGGCGGCCCTGCCCGGCGACTACCGGATACTCGCCGACCGGTACGTGGGCCGGCGGGACAAGCTGCTCTCCGGTGCCACGTTCCGGCACGTGATCACGTGGCCGGAGTGGCAGGCCCGGCGGCTCAGCCCCTCGGGGGACTGGTTCCGGGCGCTCCGGCTGGCAGGGTTCAAGCCGCCGTTTGCGGTGGAGTTCGCGGCAGCAGACGGGACAGCCGGGGCGGCCGGCAGAGCCGCCGGGACGACCGGGGGGCCGGAGTCCCGTACCGGCGGGGGTACAGGTGCAGAAACAGCGCAGCCGGCGCTGCTGTGCATCGACAGCGCCGGCTTCAGGACAGACACGGACCCCGTGTTCGCCGTGCTTCAACCTGCGGTGGGGGATGAACTCCTCATCGCCGTGGCACAGGCGGCTCCCCTCCGGCTGGTCATCCGACTGCGCCGGCGGGCCGAACGCAACCCGTGGGAGCCGCTCCCGGCCGACCAGGCAGCCGCCCGCGTCCTTTCCACGGCCATCGCGCCAGACCCGTACCGGGGCCTGACCGAGGCCGAGGCCATTCAACTCCTGCTCGCGGAGGGCTTCTACCGGCCGGACCGCATGCCCGACCCGGTCTGGCTGCTTCCCTCCCCGGCCGTGGGCGAATCGCTGCAATGGGGCTCCGGACGGCGGTTGGTGACCTCCTACTGGTGGCGGTCCGCGCTGCTGCCGGGGTCCACGCCCCCGTACTGGCGGGACGGAGGGCAGCTCACAGCCGGCTTTGCACGCCACCTGGCGGAGCTCCGGCCCCACGAGCAGCGTGCGGCGTCGGCGCTGGTGGAGGCGTGGGCCCAGCGGTGGTCCGGGAACCCGCTCGACCCCATCCAGCGACCTCCGCTGGCCGCCTTCCTTCACTTCCTGCTTCACCGTGTGCCCGTGATCGCCCGGCAGACGAACATCCCGGCGGAAGTCGCCCTGGGGATACTCGACGGGTGGTTCCGCTACCTCGTGCAACTGGCTCCGGCCATGGCGGAGGTCTATGCCCCGTTCACGGTGGCCTGCGCCGCGGTGGAGCCCATCCGGCACCGGCTGGAGACACTGCCCCGTCTGCATACGGCGGAGTTCGAGCTGTGGGAGATGGAGGGGTTCCGCTGGCTGGGCCCGGAATTGAGTCTGTAGGCGTCGTGCCGGACCGGGGTGCGCCATCGCCCCGGCATCGTGTTACCGCACCCGCAGGGCCCAGCGCCGGGAGAGGTCAGCCATGTCGTGGAACCCCAGCCCCGCGGCAATGCCCTCGAGGGCCCTGGCATGGTGCTGCGGCAGCCAGGTGGCGCCGGCGATCACGGTCACACCCGTGTCGGCGAACACCTCCGGGTAGAGCGGCGTGCTGGGGCCGATCACCACCACCTCCCGGGCTTTGGTGCACCAGGGCAGCACCGCCTCAAGGGTGCCGTTGGTCACCGCCGACCCCGTCACGAACACCACGTCGCACAGGGGCAGCAGTTCGGGTTGTTGCTCCACGGGGCGGATTCCCGGTTCGCCCTCCAGCGACCGGTCAAACACGATGAGATGGGCCGCCCATCCCGCCAGCCGCCGGTGCATGGAGTGGATCAACCCGATCAGCCCCACCGTGTCGGTCGGGCGCACGGGCACGGTGGTCGCTACGTCGGGGTCCTCCAGGCACCGGGACGGGTCGGACTGCGCCACGGCGTTGCAGACGGCCAGGCCGAGCGCACGGGAGACCAGGTCGGGCTCCAGCAGTCTGGCGGCCAGATCCGCGGCCGGCATGCCGATGAATGGGGCGGGATCCGGGAAGACCGGTTCCACGATCCGCCGCTCCCCCGGCAGGGCGTAGGCCGCACCCAACTCGCCACTGTCCAGCAGCACGCCGACCAGCTGATTGCCGATCCGCACCTCCTGCACCCGCTTGTCCGCCAAACGTGGTACCGCAGCTTCGTACAGACGTTCCAGCAGCATATCGAGCAACCTCGCTTTCCCTGACTCGGACACCGGCTGCCTCGAACGTGCCATCTGACGCCCCCCTCAGGAGGGGCCGTCGGCCAACAGCCGCCCGCCCAGGCTATTCCACCCGCAGCGTCACGCTCACCCGCCCCTGCAGGTGCTTGAAGTGCGCCCCGGCGGCGATCTGCGCCAGGGCCGCGTCCGGGTCGGCGATCTGCCAGCGGAAGCCCGCCAGCACCGTCACCCCCGTGCCGGCGAAGGCCTCGGGGTAGAGCGGCGTGCTGGGGCCGATCAGCACCACTTCCCGGGCCCGGGTGCAGTAGGTGAGCAGCCGCTCCAGCGTGCAGTTGATGAGCGCCGAGCCCGTGATGAAGACCAGGTCGCACAGCGGCAGGAGCTCGGGCTGGCAGGACTCGGGGTAGACGTCCTCCTGGTCCTCCTCCGACCGGTCGAAGATGATCGTCCGCGCCGCCTCCGCCTGCACGCGCCGCACCACCGAGCCGACGTACCCCACGAACCCCACGGTGTCGCTGGCGCGGGCGGGGACAGCGGCGGCCGCGTCGGGGTCCACCAGGCAGCGGGCCGGGTCGGGCTCGGCCACCGCGTTGCAGAGGGCCACACCCAGCGCCCGGTCGAAGGTGTTCGCCCCCGGCAGGCAGCGGCGGGCCACCTCCAGCGCCGGCCGCCCCGCCAGGGCGGCTACATGGCCGGCGACCTCGCTCACCGACGGCTCCCCGTCCCGGCGCTCACCCGGCAGGTGGTAGCCCGCGCCGAAGCGGCCGTCGTCCAGCACGACGCCGACGATCTTGGGGCCCACCTGCACCGCCCGCACCCGCCGTTCGGCGAGGCGGGGCTCGGCCGCCTCCAGCACCCGCTCCAGCAGCATTGCGACCTACCCTCTTTCCCGTCACGGTACTGCGCCATCGGCGCGGAAGCGCAGCAGCATGGCATGCGTAAGCCCTGCGCGGCGCACTCGACACTCACCCTCGCCCCTACCGTTCGTCGGTCACGATCATCCGCCGCCCGTCGGGCAGCTGCACCACATCGATCGGCATCTGGTAGAGCGCCTGCAGGTGCGCCGGGGTCATCACCTCGGCGGCGGGCCCTTCCCGGTAGACCCGGCCCTCCTGCAGCATGATCACCCGGTCGGCGAACGCCAGGGCCAGGTTCGGGTCGTGCATGGCCACCAGCACCCCCACCCCCCGCTCCCGGGCGATGCGCCGCACCATCGCCAGGATGGCGTGCTGGTTGGCGAAGTCCAGGTGCGAGGTGGGCTCGTCCATGAGCAGATAGGGCGTCTCCTGCGTGAGGGCCCGGGCGATCAGCACCAGCTGGCGCTCGCCGCCGCTGATCGCCATGTAGTCCCGCCCCGCCAGGTGGGCGACGCCCACCGCCTCCATGGCGGCGCGGGCGACGGCATAATCCCGCTGCCCCGGGCGGGAGACCAGGCTCAGGTGGGGATTGCGCCCCATCACCACCAACTCTTCGACGCCGTAGGGGAAGACCCCTTGGTGCTCCTGCGGCACGAACGCGATGCGCCGGGCCACCTCGGCACGGGGGCTCCGGGCCACGTCGTGCCCGTCTACCTGGATCACCCCGGCCTGCGGGCGCAGGATGCCGTTCACCAGCCGGATCAGCGTGGTCTTCCCCGAGCCGTTGCGCCCCAGGAGGCAGGTGATGGCCCCCTGCGGCACGGTGAAGCTGGCGCCGCGGATGACCTCGGCGCCCCGGTAGCCGAAGCGGACCGCCTCCACAGTAATGGCCATCGCCTACCGCCATGCCTCCCTTCTGCCGCTGATCAGGAGGTAGCCGAAGAAGGGCGCCCCGATGGCCGAGGTCAGGATGCCCACCGGGATCTCCGCGGTGGTGAGCGACCGGGCCAGATCGTCCATCAGCAGCATGAAGCCGGCGCCGAAGAGCATGGCCACCGGCATCGACCGGTCGTGGTCCGCGCCCGCCAGCATGCGGGCGATATGGGGCACGACCAGGCCGACCCAGGAGATGGTGCCCGCCACGCTGACGGACCCGGCCACCATCAGCGTAGCCGCCGCGATGAGCAGCGGGCGGAGCACCTGCACATTCAACCCGAGGGAG
>NZ_JBFNEH010000063.1:0-15629 GCF_040797425.1 Symbiobacterium sp.
ATTTCCTCCGGGAAGGGGTGCGGGTGCTGGCGCAGGGCCTCATGGAGCTGGAGGTGTCCCAGCAGATTGGCGCCAGCCGGTACGAGCGGTCTGCCGACCGCAGCACCTACCGCAATGGCTATCGGGAGCGACAGTGGGATACGCGGGTCGGGACGATCGATCTGCAGATCCCCAAACTCCGCAAGGGCTCTTACATGCCCAGCTTGCTCGAACCGCGCCGGCGGGCCGAGAGAGCCTTGGTGGCGGTGGTTCAAGAGGCCTACGTACAAGGGGTAAGTACCCGGAAGGTGGACGACCTGGTACATGCCTTGGGCATGACGGGGGTGAGTAAAAGTCAGGTCTCGCGGCTCTGCGCCGAACTGGATGAAGTGGTTGAGGCCTTCCGCAATCGACCGTTGGAGGGCCGCTATCCTTACGTCTGGCTGGATGCAAAGTACGTGAAGGTCCGGGAAAACGGCAGGGTATCGAGCATGGCGCTGGTCGTCGCCGTCGGGGTGCGGGAAAACGGCGACCGTGAGATCTTGGGATTGGACGTCGGCCCCAGCGAAGACGGCGCCTTCTGGACCGCGTTTCTGCGTCAACTGGTTGCCCGCGGCCTCAAGGGTGTGCTGCTAGCCATCAGTGACAACCATGTGGGCCTGCGGGAAGCGATCCGGACGGTGCTGGGCGGAGCCAGTTGGCAGCGCTGCCGCGTGCACTTCATGCGCAACCTGCTAGGCTACGTCCCCAAGCACTGGCAGTCCATGGTTGCGGCTGTGGTGCGGACGATCTTCGCACAGCCGGATCAGCAAGCGGCAAGGCGCCAACTGGCCGCTGTCGTTGACAACCTGCGGCCGCAGTTCCCCCGGGCCGCTCAGATGCTCGAAGACGCCGAGGAGGACATCCTGGCCTATATGGCCTTCCCGGTTGAGCACTGGCGACAACTGCACTCCACAAACCCTTTGGAACGGCTGAACAGAGAGATCGGCCGTCGGACGGACGTTGTTGGTATCTTCCCCAACCGAGAAGCCGTGATCCGCCTTGCGGGAGCTGTCCTGATGGAGCAGCAAGACGAGTGGACGGCGGCTCCGAGGCGGTATTTCAGCCAGGCATCCATGGCCAAGCTGTACACTGGCAAGCAAAGTGTCAGCAGCACCGACTTCCTGGCGCTCAGTGCCGACTAACGGAAACAAGATTTCGGGAACCCAAAGTACACCACTTGACGGGACATGATCTTTATGTCTCATGCTTCACATAGTCACCAGCTAGAGTGAAGATGCTTGAACCACTTGCCACAGGCATACAGTAATGCCTCGGCCACGTTGAGGGTATGACGACGTGCGTCGTCAGAACTCGATGCTATCGAGAACCAGGCTCGAAAGAATATGCCCACCCCCACAGGGTGGGCGGCTTTCTTCGCGCCCAAAAGCACTTATCCCCCAATAGTCTAACACAAATAGCACTTGCGTCGTTTCCTGGAGCTATGGTATTGTCTCCCTGGAGAAACAACCGTGAAACAAACCGTTTCTCCAAAGGGGGCCACAGCCGATGAAGCGCTGGACCATCCGCGACGTCGCCAAGGTCGCCGGCGTTTCCCCCGCCACCGTTTCCCGGGTGCTGAACGACAACCCCTCGGTGGCCCCCGAACTCGCCCGGCGCGTCCATGACGCCGTCCGCACCCTCGAGGGCGGCCGGACGCCCAAGCGCATCGCCGTCGTGCTGCCCCGCCGGCTCGAGGCCTACGAGCCCGACCCCATGGGCGGCTCTTTCTACGGCCCGGTGATCACCGGCATGCACCAGGTCTTCCAGGAGGCCGGCCACGACCTCACCCTGCTGCCGTACAGCCCCGACCAGGGGGCGGAGGCCGTGCTCCGGGTGGAGCGGGACCGGTCCGACGCCCTGATCCTCATCGGCGCCGATGCCTCCGAGGAGCTGGCCCTCGAGGCCCAGCGGCGGGGCATGCCCGTGGTCGTCATCGACCGGCTCGTGCGGGGCGTAGACTCTGTTATCTCGGACAACTTCGGCGGCGCGGAGGAGATCACCGCACACGTGCTCCGGCAGGAGTACCGCCGCCTGGCTTTCGTGAGCGAGTCCTTCAGCGACCCCTCGTTTGCCGCCCGCCGGAAGGGCTTCGAGCGGGCCATCGCCCGCAGCGGCCTGGAGGGGCTCGACGTGCGCCAGTACGAGCTCGGGTTCGCCTGGTCTGCCGCTGCGGCGGTGGTGGAGGAGCTGTGCCGCGCCCTCGAGCCGCCCTTCGCCATCGTCGCCGGCAACGACATGACCGCCCTCCACATCCTCGGCATCCTCAAGGCCAAGAACCTCTCCATCCCGGACCAGGTGGGCCTCGCCGGGTTTGACGACATCGCCCAGGCCAGCCTCGTGGACCCGCCGCTGACCACCGTGCGGGTCGACAAGGTGGAGATGGGCCGCCTGGCCGCCCGGCGGGTGCTGGAGCGGATGGAAGTCGGCGACCTGCTGCCAATCACCATCACCATGCACGTCGCCCTGATGGAGCGGGCGTCCACCGCCCTTCGGAGATCCCGCCAGCAGGGGTGATTCGCCCCGGCGGCGTTCTCACCGCGTAACTCACTAAGGGGGTATTGGGATGAGACGGACTCCGAAAGTACTTGCCTCCATGCTGCTGGCGCTCTCACTGGTCTTCTCCGCCTGCGGCAGCAAGCAGAGCACCGAGCCGCAGAGCAGCCAGCAGCCCACTACCCAGACCCAGCAGACCACGGAACAGCAGCCCACCCAGCAGGAGCCTGCAACCAAGGAGAAGGTGACCATCCGCCTCGCCACCTGGGCCGGCGCCGACGAGTCGGCCGAACTGCAGCAGATCATCGACAAGATCAACGCTGAGGCCACCGACTTCCAGATCGTCCACGAGCCCGCACCGGCTGACTACTACACCAAGATCCAGACCATGCTCGCCGGCGGCACCGCGCCCGACCTGATGTGGCTGTCCCAGGAGTACGTGGTACCTTACGCCTCCAAGGGCGCCCTCATGGACCTGACCGACCGGCTGAAGAACGACAGCCGTCCGACCGCCAACCTCGACGACTACTTCCCGATGGTGCTGGAGCACGCCCAGTACGAGGGCCGGATCTACGGCCTGCCCTGGATCGCCCAGCCTGTGATCGTCTACTACAACGAGCAGCTGTTTGACGACGCGGGCCTGCCCTATCCCACCGACGACTGGACCTGGGAAGAGTTCCGCGAGCTGGCGGTGAAGCTCACCGACAAGGAGAAGGGCATCTACGGCACCAGCTTCAACGGCTGGCCGCCCGTGCAGATGTTCATCTGGCAGGCCGGCGGCGAGGTCATCTCCCCCGACCTGAAGAGCTCGCCCATCGACTCGCCTGAGGCCGTCCAGGCGCTCGACTTCTACGCTTCGATCATCTACAACGAAGAGGTTGCCCCGTCGGAGGCCACCATCAACGAGCAGGGCTTCGGCGAGATGTTCAAGGCGGGCAAGATCGCCATGTACTTCGGCGGCGCCGCGGACGACCTCGACCGGGTCGAGGGCCTGCGGGTCGGCCACGTGAAGGTGCCGAAGGGCCCGAAGGATCAGACCAACTTCGCCTGGTCCGCCTCCACCGTCGTCAACGCCAAGACCAAGTATCCCGATCAGGCGTATGAGGCGCTGATCGCCCTGACGGAGGGCATCCACCACTGGAAGATCGTCCCGCCGCGGAAGTCGCTGGCCACCAAGGAGCAGGTCATCGCCAACGAGCCGCGCAAGGAGAAGGCTGCCGACACCATCGTCGCGGCGGCGCCGGAGATGCGGGCTTACCGCATCATCCCGCGGCATCCCGAGTGGGACACCATCTTCTGGGAGCAGCTGCAGGATCCTCTCTACCACGGGAAGGGCACAGCCGCGGAGCTGGCCAAACAGGCCCGGGCGGCTCTGGAAGAGGTCCTGCCCTAGTGGGCGCACGGGCGGGCCGGCCCCCTGGGCCCGGGGCGGCGGGCCCGTCCGCTCAATAGCAGGGGGGAATGCCCGTGTCGAATCCCTACATTTACACCCTGGTCCACTGGGTCGTGGTCGGAGCGGCCATCCTGCTCCTGATGCTGGTGGTCTACGGCCTGCTGCGGGCGATGAAGGCCGGCCGGTCCACGGCCGTCGGTTACGCCCTCATCCTGCCCTGGCTGCTGGGCTTCATCATCTGGCAGATCTACCCGTTCGTCTTCTCGCTCTACCTCGCCTTCACCGAGTACGACGTGCTCACGCCGCCCAAGTGGGTGGGCCTGGAGAACTTCCGCTACATGTTCACCAAGGACCCCCGCTTCTGGCCCTCGGTGCGGCTGACCGTGTTGTACTCGGTGATCAGCGTGCCTCTGGGGATGCTGGGCGCCCTGGCCACCGCCACGCTTCTGGCGCAGGACGTGAAGGGCGTGGGCTTCTGGCGGACCCTCTACTACGTGCCGTCGGTGCTGCCCGCAGCCGCCACCGCCCTCCTCTGGCGCTGGATGTTCGCCAGCCAGGGGCTGATCAACACCCTGCTGGCGCCCTTCTACCGCCTGCTGGACATGCAGCCGCTCTCCTGGTTCTCCGATGAGCGGCTGGTGCTGCCTTCCTTCGTGATCATGTCGTTCTGGGGCATCTTCGGTTCCAACACCGTCATCCTGCTGGCCGCCCTCAAGAACGTGCCCATGGAGCTGAAGGAGGCGGCCCGGGTGGACGGGGCCGGCTCGTGGACCGTCTTCTGGCGCATCACCGTACCGATGATCTCGCCGGCGCTCTTCTACGTGCTGATCATGGGCGTGATCGGCGCCATGCAGAACTTCACCGCCCCGCTCTTCATCCGGACCCCGGGCGGCGCCGGCACCTTCCTGAACGTCTACGTCTACCAGCAGGGCTTCACCCAGTTCAAGATGGGCTACGCCTCCGCCATCGCCTGGTTCCTGATGATCATGATCCTGATCCTCACGGCCCTGGTCTGGAAGTTCTCGGAGGCGCACGTCTACTACGAGGGCGAAGTCCGCAAGCACTGACGCGAGGGGAGGGAGTCCGGAATGAACACCAAGGTGCTCAACTTCATCAAGGCCTTCGTCACCTACTTCCTGCTGACGCTGGGCGCGGCCGTGGTGGTGGTGCCCCTGTTCTGGATGGTCTCCACCTCGCTGAAGGGGCCCGACGCTCTCTTCACCTACCCGCCGGAGTGGATCCCCAGGCCCCCGGTCTGGCGCAACTACATCGAGGCGTGGAAGGTCCTGCCCTTCGGCCGGTTCCTGTGGAATACCCTCTTCATCACCATCCTGGCGATGGTGGCCGAGCTGCTCACCACGTCGCTGGTGGCCTTCGGCTTCGCCCGCTTCCAGTTCAAGGGCAGGAACGTGCTCTTCTTCATCCTGCTCTCCACCATGATGCTGCCCGGCGTTGTGACCATGATCCCCAGCTTCCTGCTCTGGTCGAAGCTGGGCCAGGTCGACACCTTTGACCCGCTCACGATTGGCGCCTGGTTCGCGTGGGGCCCCGCCTACATATTCATGATGCGACAGTTCTTCCTCACCATCCCCCGCGAGATGGAGGAGGCGGCGCTCATCGACGGTGCCAACGTGTTCCAGATTTACTGGCACATCATGCTGCCCCTGATCCGCCCCGCACTGCTGGCCATCGGCGTGCTCTCCTTCCAGGGCAACTGGAACAACTTCCAGGCGCCGCTGATCTACCTGAACTCCATGGAGAAGTTCCCCATGATTCTGGGCCTCAAGTTCTTCGAGCAGACGCTCTCCAAGGAGGCCCCCATGTGGAACTACATGATGGCCATGTCGGTGCTGATGGCGCTGCCGATCCTGGGTCTCTTCTTCGCGGCCCAGCGGTACTTCATCGAAGGACTCAACGTCGGCGCCACCAAGGGGTAAGCCGTGGGAGGTGACCCGCATGCGGTGGAAGCCTGCCCTGTGCGTCGCACTCCTGCTGGTGCTTGTGGCCGGTTGCACGGTGCGGCCTGCCTCAGCCCCCGCCCCCGAGAGCGACGGCGGCGAGCCTCCGTGGGGGCCGGAGGCGGTGGAACGACCGATGCGAAGCGGCCTGATCAACCTGACCCACCTGAACAGCCTGGTGGAGCCCATGGCCGTGGAGGGGCGGGAGCTCTCCCTGGTCCACATCTACTCGGAGGCCCCCGACTACGGCTGGGTGGACGCCAGCGGTGAGGGCATCGCCTGCGTGGACGACGTGGCCCGCGCGGCCATCGTCTACCTCAACTACTACCGCGACACCCACGACCCCGCCGCCCTCGCGCACGCCCGGCGGCTGCTGAACTTCGTCATGTACATGCAGGCGGAGGACGGCGAGTACTTCAACTTCGTCACCGACAACCAGGGCACCATCAACCGCACCGGCCAGACCTCGTACAAATCGTGGTCCTGGTGGGCCGCGCGCGGGCAGTGGGCCCTGGCCGAGGGGTATGCCCTCTTCCGTGACCTGGACCCGGATTACGCCGCGCAGTTGAAGGAAGCCTACCTCCGGGGGGAGGAGGCCCTCCGGCGGAACCTGGTCGGCTACGGCAACTGGGACGAACTGCACGGCACGCAGGTGCCGGGCTGGTTCCTGGGCGGGGGCTCTGACCTCACGTCGCTCGCCCTCTACGGCCTCGCCGTCTGGTACGAGGCGGAGCCCAACGAGCAGACCCGGACCCTGGTGGAGCAGCTGGGCGAGGCGGTGGCCGCGTACCAGCTGGGCTCCTACGCGGAGTACCCCTTCGGCGCGCAGCCCTCCAACGTGAGCTCCACGGCCCTCTGGCACGCCTGGGGCAGCCACCAGGTGATGGCCTTGGCCCGGGCGGGCCGGGTGCTGGGCCGGGGCGACTGGATTGCCGCCGCCCGGCAGACCGCCGATTCCTTCTATACTTACCTGCTGGTTACGGACATGATCAATGAAGCGGCGGTCAGCTTCAAGCGGCAGGGGCAGATTGCCTACGGCATCTCGATGCTGATCCACGGCTTCGACGAGCTCTACCGGGCCACCGGCAGGGTGGAGTACGCCCGCTACGCCGGCCTGGCAGGCTCGTGGTTCTTTGGCAACAACATCGCCGGCGTGGCCATGTACGACCCCGAGACGGGGCGCGGCTACGACGGCATCAACGGCGCCAATGCGTTCATGGTGAACCGGAACGCCGGCGCCGAGTCCACCGTGGAGGCGCTGCTCTCGCTCCAGCGGATCGTGCGGGAGCCCGAGGCGGCCCGGTACCTCGAATACCGGGAGGTGGAGCGCTCCTACGCCGCGGTGGTGGAGGTGGAGAGCGGCGAGCCGGTGGCGGGCGACCCCCAGTACGGGCGCCGGGAATGGACCGGCGAGGCCAACTTCTCGGGCGGCCGCTACTACGCCCTGGCCCCCGGTGACGCGGTGGAGCTGGACCTGCACGTGGCGGAGGCGGGGGAGTACCACCTCTACCTCGCCCACGAGCGGCAGGCGGCCCCGCAGGACCCGCTGGCCAACGCCGTGCCGGCCGTCCGGACGGCGGGCCCGGTGACCATCGACGGCGTGCTGGACGACGCCGAGTGGGCCGGCGCCCCGGTGCTGGCGGTGGAGCGGCCGGAGCAGGTGCTGCGGGGACGGTCCACCTGGCCCGGCGCGGAAGTCGACTCGTTCCGCTTCCGCCTGCTCTGGGACGATGAGAACCTCTACATCGGCGCCGAGGTGCGCGACCCGGAGCACAGCCAGGAGAGCATCGGCCCCGGCGTCTGGCGGGGCGACGCCCTCTGGGTGTACCTCGACACGGCCGGCAACGGCAGCCGGGTGGACGTGAAGCTCACCTTCGCCCAGACCCCGCAGGGTCCGCAGGTGTGGGACTGGAAGGGCGAGGGCTTCCTGCCGGGCGCCCGTTTGGCCTTCCAGGAGCGCGAGGGAGGCTATGTGTATGAGGCCGCACTGCCGCTGGCCTCGCTCGGCCGGCTGGACGGCTTGAGCGGCCGGGCGGCGGGGCAGGGGGACTGGACGGCCGAGGCGGCCGCGACCGCCGAGGACCCCACCGTCTGGATCGCCGGCATCGACATCGGCCGCGGGAGCACCGGCGGCGGCTTCATGTGCTGGACCGGCCTCGACCCGGATGCGGCCGAGAACCTCGCGCCGCTCATCTTCACCACAGCGCCGCCCCCGCAGCAGGACGTGGTGGTCCCCACCTCGCAGGGCCCGGGCGACGTGGCCGTGACGGTGCAGGTGGGCGAGCACGAGGCGCTGGTGCTGCAGGAGGCGGTAAGCCCCGACCGGGACTACCTCTGGCTCGACCGCCTGACCGGGCTGCCGCTCAAGCTCGAGCCCGGCGACTACAAGGTGCGCATCACCGGCAGCGGCGCCGACTCCCAGCGGCGCTCGGTGGTGGACGCCCTCTGGCTGGTGCCCAGCCGCCAGCGGAAGGTGCTGGAGGGCCCCGACGGGCGGCGGCTCGAGCTGATCCGCCACTGGAACGCCGGTTTCACAGAGTGGAAGGAGTGACCGCATACGATGCAGGAACCAATTCGGTTGGGCATCTCCGGCCTTGGCGGCTTCGGTCAGTTTGCGCTGGACGCCTTCGCGCAGATGCCTGAGGTCCGGGTGGTGGCCGTGCACGACGTCGACGCGGAGCGCGCCGCCCGGATCGGCGCCGCGGCGGGTGCGGCGGCCTGCACCACCTACACGGACCTGGTGAGCCACCCGGAGGTGGAGGCGGTCTACCTGGCCACGCCGCCCTCGTCCCACGGCCCGCAGGTGCTGGAGGCGCTGCGGCACGGGCGCCACGTCTTCGTGGAGAAGCCGCTGGCCATCCGCATGGAGGACGCGGAGGCCATCCAGCGCCTGGCCGCGGCGGCGGGGCTGCGGGTCGGCATCAACTACGTGCTCCGCTTCAACCCGATCTACCGCCTGGCCCGGCGCATCGTGAAGTACGAGCTTTTCGGCGCGCTGCGCCACATGAGCCTCGAGAACGACGCCGCCGACGAGCCCCTGCCCCCGGGCCACTGGTTCTGGGACCCCGGGGTGAGCGGCGGGATCTGGGTGGAGCACGGCGTGCACTTCTTCGACATCGCGGCGCACCTGGCCGGCGCCCCCGGCGAGATCCTGCACAGCCGGGCCTGGCGGCGCGGCGAGGAGGGTCCCGTCGACCGGGTGATGGCGATGGCCCGGTTCGGCGACGTGCCCGCGACCTTCTACCACGGCTTCGACAAGCCCCGGCGCATCGAGCGGACCACGTTCCGGCTGGCGCTGGACGTGGGCTACCTGGACGTGCTCGGCTGGATGCCGGTGGCGCTGGAGGCCGAGGCGATTCTGGACGAGGACGGCATTGAGGCGCTCACGACGATGGTTTCCGGCGGTGCGCTGGCGATGGGCGCGGGACGGATTGCCCCCATCCGGACCCAGCTGGAGCTGGTCGAGGGGTATCTCTCCGCAGACCGGAAGACCGAGGGCCGGTGGACGGCCCGGGAGGTCAGCCACCGGGTGAAGCTGCGCGTCGAGTGCCCCGAGGGCAAGATGACGGTCTACGCCCGGACGATCCAGGCCGGCATCGCCGATTTCGCCCGGAGCGTGCGGGATTCGTCGTATCAGCCCGAGGTCACCCTGAAGGACGCGGCGGCCTCCCTCGCTCTTGCGGTTGCCGCCACGCGCGCTCAGGGCTGACCCGTGCGTGAGCCCGACCGTTCCCGGAACCACTCCACAGGAACAAGGAGGCCCCGATTGTGCTGAAGCTCAGGCGACTCTCACAGCAACCCATCCTCACGCCGGTGCGGGAGCACCCGTGGGAGCGGGAGGCCGTGTTCAACGCCGGCGCGCTGTACCAGAACGGGCTGATCTACCTGTTCTACCGGGCGGTGGACAGCCGCTTCAACCTGAACAGCCCGGTGCCGCGGCCGGAGGAGAAGTTCGTCTCCCGCATCGGCCTGGCCATTTCGACCGACGGCATCCACTTCAGCCGGTTCGACCGGCCGGTCTTCGAGCCGGCCACCGAGCAGGAAGCGTGGGGGGTGGAGGACCCGCGGATCACCCGCCTCGGCGACACGTACTACATGTGCTACACCGCCTTCGGCGGCAGGCACTGGCTGGACTACCGTCCGGCCATCGCCTGGTCGAAGAACCTGTTCGAATGGCACGGTCGCGAGATACTTCTGGACGAAACCAATAAGGATGTGGCACTATTTCCGGAGAAGGTGGGTGGGCGCTACGTGCTCCTGCACCGGCGGGAGCCCAGCATCTGGATCGCCTTCTCGGACGACCTGAAGCACTGGACCGATCACAAGAAGATTATGGAGCCGATTCCGGGCAGCTGGGAGGCGAAGAAGATCGGCGCCGCCGGCCCGCCCCACCGCACGGAGGCGGGGTGGGTGCTCTTCTACCACGCCGTGGACAGCGACCACGTCTACCGGCTCGGCGTGGCGCTGCTGGACCTGGATGATCCCACCAAGGTCCTGGCCCGGTACCCGTACCCGATCCTCGAGCCCGAGACCGACTGGGAGCGGCACGGCCTCGTGCCCAACGTGGTCTTCTCCTGCGGCTCGGTGGAGAAGGACGGCGCCTACTTCGTGTACTACGGCGCCGGCGACTGCTGCATGGGCGTGGCGGCGGTGGACCGCACCTTCCTGCTGCGGCACCTGACGCAGCAGATCTAGGGCAGGCCCTCGGCCCCTGATGTTCCGACCCGGCTCCGTACCGTTCGGCCCCCACGTAGTGTCATCCTCGTCAGGAGGCCATGCGATAGATGATCAAGCTGGAGCGACTCTCCAATAAGCCCATTCTCGAACCTAACCCCGCCAACGAGTGGGAGCGGGCGGCCGTCTTCAACACGGCGGCCATCTATGACAACGGGCTCTTCCATCTGCTGTACCGGGCGACCAACATCGGCGGCCACGCCCGCTACGGCCGGTACATGAACGCCATCGGCTACGCCGTCTCCACCGACGGCATCCACTTCACCCGCCTGGACCGCCCCGTCCTGGCTCCCGGCGAGCACATCCAGGAGCTGCGGGGGGCGGAGGACGCCCGCCTGGTGAAGATCGGCGACACGTATCATCTCACCTACACTGGCTTCTCGGACCGGTTCGAGGGCGACTACCGCATCTGCAGGGCCACGTCCAAGAACCTGATCGTCTGGGAGCGGCACGGCCCCGTGCTGGACGAACCCAACAAGAACGCGGCGCTCTTCCCCGAAAAGATCGGTGGCCGCTACTGCCTGCTCCACCGGCGCTATCCCGACATCTGGCTGGCCTACTCTGACGATCTCGTCACGTGGACCGACCACAAGAAGGTGCTCTCGCCAATTCCCGGCACGTGGCAGGACGCCCGCGTGGGCATCGCCGGACCGCCGATCCGGACGGCCCAGGGGTGGGTGCTCATCTACCACGGCGCGCGCAAGGCCGACAACTCCTACCGCCTGGGCGTTGCCCTGCTGGACGCCAGCGACCCGTCGATCGTGCTGGCGCGGCAGGCCGAGCCGATCATCGAGCCGGAGTTGGAATGGGAGCGGGTGGGCTTCGTGCCCAACGTGATCTTCTCCAACGGCCACGCCGTGCGGGGCGACGACCTCTACGTGTACTACGGCGGCGCCGACACCGTGATCGGCGTGGCGGCGACGCGCATGTCGGACCTGAAGTTCTGAGGCACCGGCCCAAAAGGTCTACACGGCCCGGCACGCCGGGCCGTTGGTGCCATTTTGGCGCTAGTCTGGTTCCTGCGTGTTTCCGCAAGCCCGTGGCCCACGCCGGTTTGGGGCCACGGGCTCATTCTTGCCGCAATGCCCGGAGCACAAGTGGCGACCGCCGTCCGGAGGAGTTTCGGACGGCGGTTCATATGTTAGTCGTTGAAAGGATCGGGCAGGGGTGAGGCCGTGTGGTCAGCCTTACCGTCAGGGCCATGCTGGCGCTGCAGCACCTGCTGAGCGCCCCGGGACCGGTCACCGTCGGCGCCCTGGCCCGCCGGCTGCGGGTGAGCCCGCGGGCGGTCCGGTACGACCTGCAGGCCGCAGACGCCTGGCTGCGCGCCCGGGGCCTGCCCCGGCTGCGCCACCAGCCCGGCGTCGGCGTCAGCTTTGCCGGATCGGACCGCGACCGCCATGAGGCGCTGCAGGCGCTCTCGGCCATGACCCCCGACGTCTACGTCGCCACGCCGCGGGAGCGGCTGCAGCTCTTGCTCATCCTGCTCTTCGCCGGCGAGGGGAAGCTCACGCATCA
Source organism: Symbiobacterium sp. (assembly GCF_040797425.1). NCBI lineage: Bacteria > Bacillati > Bacillota > Clostridia > Eubacteriales > Symbiobacteriaceae > Symbiobacterium > Symbiobacterium sp. Next base: position 12,118 of record NZ_JBFNEH010000063.1, read on the forward strand.
GGCCGTGCGGGAGCGGCTCTCGATCAGCAAGAGCACCCTGACCCGCACGCTGGGCGAGGCGTCCCGGTGGCTCAGCCGCGACGGCCTGCGCCTGCGGGCGGGCCCCGGGGGCCTGGCGGTGGAGGGGGACGAGGCGGACCAGCGGCGGGCCATCGCCCGGCTGATGGGCGAGGTGCTGGACACGGAGAGCCGGCTCGCGCTCCTGCCCTCGTTCCGGAACGCCGTCCCGCCCATGCGCCAGCCCGGTCCTGCGGCCGAGTTCCTGCGGCTGCTGGACCGGCGGGACCTCCCCTGGCTCGAGTCGTGCGCCCTGGCGGCCCAGGCTGACCTCGGCGTGACCTTCACCGACGCCGCCCTGGCCGACCTGGTGCTCAACCTGGCCGTGGTCGTGCGCCGCATCCGCCGGGGGGCGCTCCTGGGCGGTGCGGAGTCACTGCCCGGGCCCGCGGCGGCGCCCGGCGACCGCCCCCCGGGTGCCGTGAGCAGCGCCGTGGTGCGGGTGGCGGAGCAGATCCAGGCCCGCCTGGGCTGCGCCCTGCCCCGCGGGGAACTGGCGTACCTGGACGCTCTCTTCCGGCGCCTGCACGTGCAGGCCGGCGGCTCCGCGCTCGACGTGCGGGAACTGGCCCGCTGCATCGCCCTCCATGCCGAGAGCGCCCTGGGCTGTCCGCTGGCTGGCGACCAGACCCTGCTCGATTCGCTGGCCCTGCACCTCGGACCGGCCCTCGCCCGCATCCAGCAGCGGGCGCCCGCCCCGCCGAACCCGCTGCTGCAGGACGTGCAGCGCGACTATCCGCTGCTCTACCAGGTGGCCTCGTGGGCCACCGGGATCGTGCGGCGGCGCACCGGGGTGGAGCTCACGCCGGACGAGATCGGCTACATCGCCATGCACCTGGGCGCGGCGCTGGAGCGGCAGCGGGAGCGCCCGACCCCGCCGGGACGGATCCTGGCCGTCTGCCCCACCGGTCTGGCCACGGGCCAGCTGCTCGCCGCCCGGCTCCAGGCGGAGTTCGGCCCGGGCGTGACGGTGCAGGTGACCTCGCTCCGGGAGGTGGCGGCGCGGGCCCGGCAGGGGGACCTGATCGTGGCCACGGTGCCCATCCAGAGCACGTCCGCCCGGGCGGTGACCGTCCATCCCCTGCTGCCGCGCGTCGACGCCGCCCGGGTTGCGATTGCCCTGGGGCGGGCCGGCGGCGTGCCCAGCGCGACCGACCTGATCGACAGCATCATGGCCCTGGTGGCCCGGTACGCCACGATTACGGACCCACCGGGGCTGCGCCAGGCGCTATCCCGGCTCGTGACCCACCGTCCGGACCCCGCGCTTTGGGAAGGAGGCCAGCCGATGCTACGAGATCTGCTCACAGAACGGACCGTCGCCCTCGACGTGGAGGCGGATACCTGGGAGGATGCGGTACGGGCCGCAGGCAGTCTGCTGGTGGCGGACGGCAGCGTCACGCCGGCCTACGTGGAGGCCATGGTGCAGACCATCCAGTCGCTCGGCCCCTACATCGTCCTGGTGCCGGGGGTCGCCGTGGCCCACGCCCGGTACGGTGCCCACGTGCTGCGGGTGGGCATGAGCCTCGTCCGGCTGCGGCGTCCGGTAGCCTTCGGGGCGGGGGAGAACGACCCGGTCGATCTGGTCTTCGCGTTCGGGTCGCCGGACAACGCGAGCCACCTGAAGGCGCTCTCGGGCCTGGCCCGGCTGCTGGGCGACGCCGATGCCCTCAGGCGCCTGCGGGAGGCGACGGAAGTGGAGGAGGTGGTGCGCCTGATTCAGTAGCGGTGTCCTGCGCGTGACCAACAGCACATCAACCAGCTGCGCATGAGGAGGGATTGCCGCATGAACGTGCTCTTGACCGTTGCCCAGTGGCTGGCGGATAACCTGTTCGGCCAGCCGGCTATCCTGCTGGGCCTCGTCGCCCTCGTCGGCCTGATTGCACAGGGGAAGTCGTTCAACGACATCGTGCTGGGTACTGTGAAGACCATTGCGGGCTTCCTGATCCTCGTTACCGGTTCCAACGTGCTGGTCGCCGCGCTCAACAACTTCCAGCCCATCATTCAGCAGGCCTTCGGCATCACCACCCCCACCACCGCCGGCGGTGCGATGGGTCTCGACCAGTTCATGGCCACCTACAGCGGGCAGGCCGCCCTGGTCATGACCGTCGGCTTCCTGATCAACGTCATCCTGGCCCGCGTGACCCGCGCCAAGTACATCTACCTCACCGGCCACCTGATGTTCTGGGTTGCCCTCACCATGATCGCGGTGGTGAAGGAGGTCTTCCCCAACGCCTCCATGGCGCTTACCGTGCTCTTCCCGGCCGTGGTCTGCGGCGTCTACTGGACCCTCCAGCCGGCCCTGATGCAGCCCTACATGCGCCGCATCATGGGCAATGACAACGTGGCGTACGGCCACACCTCCGCCTTCGGCAGCTGGGTGGGTGCCGTCGTGGGCGGCCGCATCGGCAACCCCGAGCACAGCACCGAGAAGGTCACCATCCCCAACACGATCTCGTTCATGAAGGACGTAACCGTGAGCACGAGCCTCACCATCGGCCTGGTCGCCGTGATCGCCGCCCTCTTCGCCGGACGGGAGTTCGTCAGCGAGATGGCGGGCGGGATGAACTACATCATCTACGCCCTGCTGGAAGGCCTGAAGTTCGGTGCCGGCACGGCGGTGCTGCTGCAGGGCGTTCGCATGATCCTGGCCGAGATCGTGCCGGCCTTCCGGGGCATCGCCACCAAGATCGTCCCGAACGCCAAGCCCGCCCTCGACTGCCCGATCATCTTCCCGTACGCCCCCATGGCGGTCATCATCGGCTTCCTCTCCGCGTTCGTCACCTTCATCGTCCTGATGCTGATCTTCGGCGCGACGGGCTGGGCCGTCATCATCCCGCCGATGATCGCCCTCTTCTTCCCCGGCGGCGCGGCCGGCGTGTTCGGCAACTCGACCGGCGGCGTGCGGGGTGCGATCTTCGGCGGTGCGTTCATGGGCTTCCTGCTGGCCGTCGGTCAGGCCATCTGTGCCAAGATGCTGGGCACCACGGCGCCGGAGCTGGCCATCATGGCGGACCCCGACTGGTACATCCTGGTCCTGATCTTCAAGCCGTTGCTGAAACTCTTCGCCTAGCGCAAGCGGCAGGGGCGGGCGGCGCCCGCCCCTGCACTCGGATATGAGGGGAGCGATGGGTCGTGGCTGACAAGGAGCTGTTTATCCTCACGGTCTGCGGGGTCGGGATGGGCAGCAGCCTCGTGCTGCGCATGTACGTGGAGGACGTCCTCAAGGAGATGGGCCTCAAGGCCAGGGTGGAGGCCACGGAGGTCTCCATGGCCGCCGGTTCGGGGGCCGACATCATCATGGCCTCGCCCACCCTGATGGAGGTCCTGCAGGGGGCAGCGCCTACCGTCATCCCCATCTTCAACTTCACGGACACCAAGGAGATCCGGGCGAAACTGGAGGAGTACCTGGCCGGCCGGAACCCGTCCTGACCGGGCGTGACGCTGAGCTGGGGGAC